>DAMAFT010000007.1:0-18986 GCA_031995805.1 Massilia sp. | reverse complement strand
CCGCGTGGCGCGCGAACAGGTGGAAGTATGCGTGTGCGACGACGGCATCGGCATGTCGGCGGAACTGGTGGCGCGCGCCTTCGACCTGTTCTCGCAGGGCGAGCGCAGCGCCGACCGTTCGCAGGGCGGCCTGGGCATCGGCCTGGCGCTGGTGAAAAGCCTGGTCGAGCTGCACGGCGGCAGCGTGCGCGCCGAGAGCGACGGCCCCGCCCAGGGCAGCCGCTTCGTCGTGACGCTGCCGCGCTTCCACGACGAGCGCGCCGGCGAGGACGGCGAGCTGGCGCTGGCGACGCTGGCCGTGCCGGCCGAGGCGCTGCGGGTGCTGATCGTGGACGACAACGTCGACGCGGCCCAGATCCTGGCCATGTACATCGAGGCCGTCGGCCACCGCGCCAGCGTGTGCCACAGCCCGCTCAAGGCGCTCGACCACGCGGCGCGCCACCGGCCCGACCTGTGCGTGCTCGACATCGGCCTGCCCGAGATCGACGGCCACGAACTGGCGCGCCGCCTGCGCGCGCTGCCCGGCATGCAACACGTGCCGCTGGTCGCCGTCAGCGGCTACGGCCAGGCGCGCGACCGCGAGAAGGCGCTGGCGGCCGGGTTCGACCGGCACTTCGTCAAGCCGGTGAAGGCGGCCGACATCCTCGCCGTGATGCAGGACGTGGCGCAGGCCAGGAGCCCGGGATGACGCGCGCCGCCGTCCGGCTCGCGCCGGTCGCGCTGGCCGACGTCGAGGCGCTGCATGCCTTCGAGACGGCCAACCGCGCGTACTTCGAAGCGCGCATCAATCCGCGCCCGCCCGGGTACTATGCGCCGGGAGGCGTGGAGCAGGCGCTGCGCGCGGCGCTGGAGGACGCGCGCATGGACCGCGCCTACCAGTTCCTGGTGCGCGAAGAACGGGGCGCCATCGTCGGGCGCATCAACCTGACCAACGTGACGCGCGGGCTGGCGCAGGAAGCCACGCTCGGCTACCGCATCGGCGAGGCCCACGGCGGCAAGGGCCACGCCAGCGAAGCGCTGCGCCTGCTGCTGGAACTCGCCTTCGGCGCACTGGACCTGCGCCGCATCGAGGCGTATGCCAGCGTGTTCAACGTGGCGTCGCAGCGGGTGTTGCTGCGCAACGGCTTCGGGGAGCGGGGACGGGTTCCGGGCACCTTCGCGCTGGCCGGCGAGTGGCATGATCGCTTGCGGTTCGAACGCCTGCGCGATGGTTGAGGCGCCCGCTACGCCACCTTGATGGGCGCGCCGACGGCGTGGCCCGGCGAGTCGAAATAGCTGCCGCCCGCGAATCCTTCGGCCGAACGTTCGACGACTTCCCGGGCCGTGGCGGTGGACACGGCATGCCGGTCTGCGGCCGGGATGGCGACGCGCCACCAGCGGCCGGAGCGGCTATGCTGCGGCTCCTCGATGAGATAGACGAGCCAGGCGGCGCCGCAGGATCGGCAAGTCGATAGCGAGACGTCGGCGCCGTGGCTGTCTTCGCCCAGGCGGATGGTGTCGTAGTCGCTGAAGCGGAATGGCGGTTGCCGGCAAGGGCAGCGCCGTGTCCGGAATTGCGGCATGGCTTATCGGCGCCCGGCGGCGCCGTCCGCGATCCGCTGCACCATCTTGCTGGCCAGGTGCAGGCCCAGCGCGAAGACGGCGGCGTAGCCGATCGCCCCGGCGAGCGAGACCTTGGTCGCGGTCCAGAGATCGGCGCCGATCCAGGTACCCACGAACAGCACCGGCACGGCGAACGCGCCCAGGATGCCGCTGGCGAAGATGAAGATGCCGTTCGCGCCCTGGAAACCCTTGCGCGCGCCGTTCACTTCGAGGAAGCAGGCGAGAAAGAAGGCGCCGAAGACGACGGCGGCCCAGGTGGTCCAGAGTAGCGGCATGGCGGTTCCTTGGCAGATGGCCTATTCTAGCGTAGCTGGATTCTGGTTGGAAATACCTAGTCGACGGGATCGGAGGATCGTCGGCTACCCGCGGTCCCGCACCACCGCGACCAGACTGTCGATTCGCATCGTATCCGCCGCCACGGTCGTCCCGTCGGCAAACTCCGTCTCGGCCAGCCGCGTCAGCACCGCCCCCGGCGGCATCTCGACAGCCAGCCGCGCCCCACGCTCCCACGCATGCCGCACCGTATCCGCCCACAGCACCGGCCGCGCCATGTTGGCCGCCAGGTCGGCGCCGATGCGCGCGCCGTCGAACAGCGCGCGCGCCTGGCTGCTGCTGATCCACGCGATGCGCGGCCGCGCCAACGCGACTTGGTCGACGGCGCAGGCCAGCACGCACGCCTGCTCGTCGAACAGTTCGCAGTGCGAGGGCACGGCCACCGCCAGGCGCTCCGCCTTGTGCGCGCCGTGCGCCAGCGCCAGGTCGGCGACCGCCTGCATGGCGCCGTCCGCGCCGGCGATCACGATCTGGCGCGCCGCATTCAGGTTGGCCAGGTAGACAGGGCTGCCCGGACCGTGCACCTGCGCCAGCAGCGGCTCCAGCTGCTGGCGCGTCAGGCCGCCGATGGCGGTCATGCCGTAGCCGGACGGGTAGGCGTCTTCCATCAGCCGCGCGCGCAATTCGACCAGGCGTAGCGCATCGCCGAAGCCGAGCACCCCGGCCGTCACCGCCGCCGGCCAGGCGCCGATCGACAGGCCGGCCACCATCTGCGGCCGCGCGTCGTTGGCCGCCAGCACCCGGGACATCGCCACGCCGGCCACGAGCAGGCACAGCTGGACGGCGACGGTGGAGCGCAGCGCTTCGAGCGTATCCAGCGCCAGCACGTCGCGGCCGAGCGCCGTCGACGCCTCGGCCAGCGTGCGCGCCGTCTCCGGGTGTTCCGGCAGGGCGTGCAGCATGCCGGGCCGTTGCGCGCCCTGGCCGGGGAAGGTGAACAGGACGCTCATGCCGCCGCGCGCGCCGATGAAGGTACCCGCCACGGGTCGGCGACCAGTTCCGGCCCGTGCGCCGTCTTGAGCAGGACGCGCCCGCCGCGCGCGTATTCGGCCAGCGCGAAGCCGCCGGCGCCGGTGTCGAGCTGGATGTCGAGGCGGCAGGGCGTCTCGGCCTGTAATGCGCACAAGGCGTCGAGGACCGCCGGCGCGGGCGGCGCCGGCGCCCGCACCAGCAGGTCGAGGTCGCTGGTGTCGCGCAGCACCGGCAGGCCGGTCGCCAGCCAGAATCCCGCGCCGCCCGCCGGACCCCAGTCCAGGCCCAGCGCCGCCAGTCGCGGCGCGAGGCCGCGCAGGGCGCGCACGCAGGGCAGGGTCGATTCGGGCAGCTGCCCCGCCAGCACGACGCCCGCCAGGATCTCCGGCGTCACGCAGCGGGCCACGTCGCTTGGCGCGACGTAGCCGGCGCAGCGCTGGTTGCGTTGCGGGCCGCGTGCGCCGGCGGGGATGCACCCGGGCGGCGTCGCCTCGCGCCGCACGACCAGCGGCGCGCGCGCCAGCCAGGCGGCATCGAGCCAGTCCGGGCACGGGCCGGCGCAGTCGAATGCCGGCGGCGTGCGCAGGAACAGCAGGTCGTGCGGACGGCAGGGCGGGTCGTTGCGCACGTCAGCCTACCAGGGCGCGGGTCGCGAAGAACAGCAGCGACGGGCCGAGCAGGCAGCCCAGGCCCGTGTGGAACGTGGCGACCAGCGCACCGTACGGCACCAGGCGGCGGTCGGTCGCGGCCAGGCCGGCCGAGACGCCGCTGACGGTGCCGGCCAGGCCGCCGAACACCATCGCCGAGCGCGGCGTGCGCAGGCGCAGGAAGCCGGCGGCCATCGGCGTGCCAATCATCACCAGGATCGCCTTCACCAGGCCGGTGGCGATCGACAGCGCCATGATCTCGGAGCTGGCGCCGATCGCCGCGCCCGTCACCGGGCCGACGATGTAGGTGACGGCGCCGGCGCCGATGGTGGTGATGCTGACGGCGTCGCGGTAGCCGAAGGCCCACGCCACGCAGGCGCCGACGATGAACGGCAGCACGGTGCCGATCAGCAGCGCGGCGGCGCCGACGAAGCCGGCCTTGCGCGCCTCGACCACCTGCACCTCGAAGGCGGTAGCGACGATGGCGAAGTCGCGCAGCATGGCGCCGCCCATCAGGCCGACGCCGGCGAACAGCGACAGGTCGGCGATGCCGTTCTTGCCGCCGGTCTGGATGCCGCCCCAGTAGGCCAGCGCCAGGCCGATCACGATCGCGATGGCCGAGCCGTGCACGCGGCCCATCGTCAGGCGCTTGGACAGCTGCATCGACACCACCATCACCAGGCCCACCAGGGCGAAGGCCAGTACCAGGCCGTTGTGTTTTGCGGTCTTTTCCAACAGTTCGAGCATGGCGGTCTCCTCAGATCGATTGCGGGCGGGCGCGCGATTTCGTACCGGCGCTGGCGTCGGCCGAGGCATCGGGGTCCCATTCCGGGGCCGCGCGTTCGCCGCGGTTGATCAGGTTGATGCAGACGGCGCACATCGCCACCGTCGCCACGGCGGCGACCAGCGCGACGGGGCCGCCGCGCAGGGCCGACACGACGTTCTGCTGCGCGGCCATCGCGACCACGACGGGAATGTACATCGCGCCCCAGAAGCCGACGCCCATCTCGGTCTGGGCCGGCATCAGGCCGCGCTTGTGCATCCACAGGCGGGCGCAGATCAGCAGGATCATGGCGATGCCGACCCCGCCGACGTTGGTTTTCGCGCCCAGCATGGCGCCGAGCAGGTCGCCCAGGAAGATGCCGAGCAGGTGGCAGACTGCCAGTAATGCGGTTCCATAGATAATCACGGTTGTCTCCTCTATGTTTCCAAAAAGTGGTGGGCCGTGCCGCGCGATTCTTCGATGTCGTGGTATGGCGGCTCCGGCCTGCTGCGGACGGTGATCGTGGTGTCGTCAGTCGGCGGCCTCCCATTCTGCCTGCAGCAGTTCGCGCACGCGGCGCGACGCCTGGCGGTGCCGGCCCTGCAGGCGGCCGGACAGGTCGCGTGAGGGATCTTGCAAGATGTCGGCCAGGGCCGCCTCGAGGGCGCCGTGCACGAGCGCCAGGTCCTGCTCGTCCGGCAGCGCCAGGTTGCTCAGTTGCAGCACCTTCCACAGGATGCCCAGCGAGGCGAAGCTGTGCACGTCGTAGGCCATCGGCGGCACGCTGGCGGCCAGCTTCTCGAGGGCTTCCACCGAACGCAGCGTGACGCGCGCGGCGGAGGCCTTGCCCATCGCATGCACCTGCACGGCCGGGTCGTCCAGCGCGATCAGGCGGTTGGCCTGGTAGCCGTGCGCGAGGAAGGCGCCGGACATCGCCAGCCCGACCACCAGGCCGATCACCGGGTGGCCGGCCTGGCGCGCCCGGGCATAGGCGCCGGCGGCGCCGGCCAGGGCCTGGTGGATGCCGTACGCTTCCTCGCGCCGGCCGTAGGCCTGGCTGGGGACGTCGATGACGGCGACGATCGGGCGCTTGACCGGGGCGTCGCGGTCCAGCGCGATGACGTCCTGCACGGCGGCGGCGAGCTGCCAGCCCTCCACCAGGCCGACCTCGCCGTTGCGGGCGCGCGGGAAGCGGTTGCCGGGGTCGGGCACGACGGCGATGTAGCGGGCCGGCTGGCCGGCCAGTATCGCGTCGCAGGCCTTCACCGAAGGCCAGTCGCGCGCGGGTTGCGCGCCGCCGGCGAGGAGGCGCAGCCACATGGCGCCGCGCGCGGCGTTCACATTCGTATCCATCATTCGCGTCCTTTGCTGTAGATGTCGCGCACGGCGGCGGGCGTGGCTTGCGGACCGGCGTCCACGCGCTCCAGGCAGGCCAGGAAATCGTCGATGCGGTCGCTGCGGTGCACGGCCGGCAGGCCGCGCCGGAACAGGTCGATCACGGTGGCGCGCACGGCGTTCGTGTCGTCCGCCACGCAGGCGTCGGCCAGGCGCGCCGCCACGCGCTGCTCGCCGCCGGTCAGGCCCCAGATCAGGCTGCGCTGGCGCGCGTCGAACTCCGCCACCCCGGCTTCCTGTTCGATGACCTGCGGGCCGTTCAGGCCGAGGCGCGCCTCGCGCGTCAGCACCAGGTAGGAGCACAGGCCGGCCGCGATCGACATGCCGCCGTAGCAGCCCACGGTGCCGGCGCTGACGCCGATCACCGGCCGGTAGCGGCGCAGGTCGACGATGGCCGACTGGATCTCGGCGATGCTCGCCAGCCCCAGGTTGGCTTCCTGCAGGCGCACGCCGCCGGTCTCGAACAGGATCACGGCCTGCGTGGGGATGCCGTCGCGGTTGTCGCGCGCCGCCAGTTCCAGCGCGCCGGCGATCTTGGCGCCGCCCACTTCGCCCATGCTGCCGCCCTGGAACGCGCCTTCGATGGCCAGCACCACCGTCGGCTGGCCGTCCAGCCGGCCCTTGGCCACCACCACGCCGTCGTCCGACTGCGTGACCAGGTGTTGCATGGCGAGCCAGGGCGAGGTCACGCGCTCGAACGGCCCCACCAGTTCGCGGAACGTGCCGTCGTCCAGCAGCGCGCGGGCGCGGCTGCGCGCGCCGCGTTCGATGAAGCTGTCGCGCGCGAGGAGGGTTTCGATGTCGTTCATGGCCGGCCTCCTGCGGTCGTTGCCTGCGTTGCAACCTGTTCGTAGGCCTGTTCGATGCGCATGCGCACCACCCCCGGCGTCGCGCCGTTGTCGTTGATCTCGATGCGGGCGGCCGGCAGGCTGCCGGCGCCGAACAGGCGTTCCAGCAGCGCCGTCCAGGTGTTGCCGTAGCCGTCGACCGAAGTCTGCACGGCCACCGTCGTGCGTCCGGCGCCGCCCGGTTCCAGCAGCACTTCCAGGTCGCCCGAGGCCACCACGCCGCTGACCGTGCGTCCGGGGGCCGATTGCCCGGCGGCGAACTCGTATGTCAGTTTTTCCATGATTTATTCCGTCTCCATCGTTGTCCGTTCCCGTTGCGGGGCCGGCAGGCGTTCCAGGCGGTCCAGCAGCAGGGCCGCGGCCAGCAGGTCGGCCGCGCCGCCCGGCGACACGTGCAGCGCGCGCATGCGTGTCTCCAGGTCGCCAAGCAGGCGGCGCCCGATCGGCGTGCCCATGCCGCCCGCGGCCAGCACGCGGCGCGCGCCGCGCTGCGTGGCCTGCAGCGCAGGCTGGCCGCCGCGCGCCAGCAGGCAGGTATCGTCCAGCTGTGCCATCACGGCCAGCAGGGCATTGACGCGGGCGTGCGCCTCGCGGTCGCCGCGGGCGCGCGACAGCCGCAGCATCGGCAGCGCGTGCCCGACCACCTGCGGGAAGCCGGCCTGCGCCTGGCCGCGCGCCCCGCCCACGCCGTGCTCGATGCGGGCGCGCTCGCCCTTGTTGCCGGTGTTGAGCGGCGCATCGGGATCGTCGAGGCGGGCCAGCGCGCCGGCACGCACCGCGACGGCGCCGGCATCCAGCTCGCCGTCCATCGTCCCGGCCGCCGTCGCCAGCAGCCCGAGCGCCCAGATCGCGCCGCGGTGGGTGTTGACGCCGCCGGTGGCCGCCATCATCGCCGCTTCGGCGGCGCGGCCGACGGCGCCGATGCGCCGGCGCAGCGCCGGTCCGTCGGCGGCCAGCGCGCCGCCGGCCTGCGCCATGCGCTCGAAATACGGCTGCAGCACGCAGGCCGAGGCGCACATCAACGGCCAGCTGAGGTCCGCATGGGCGCCGCGGCCGCGCATGTCGACCAGGCCGGGCTTCGGCGTGAGCATCGCTTCGTCCAGCAGCGCCTGCATGGCGTGGCCGGCGATCGCCGCCGCGCGGGTCGTGAGCGGGGCCGCCATCACCAGCTCCTGAACTTGGCCGGCGGGTCGTACAGGCCGCCCGACCAGTCGACCAGCTCGGCGATGCTCTTGGCCGCCAGCAGCGAGCGCGTGGCCTGGGCGCGCTGCACGCCCATGTCCTCGGGCAGGGCGATCAGGCCCTGTTCGCGCATGCGCGCCGTCTGCTTCGGGTCGTGGCGCAGGCCGATCGGCGTGACGCCGGCCACCGCGGCCAGCATGGCCTTGCGCTCTTCCAGCGACCTTGCCTTGTACAGGTAGGCGATGCCTTCCTCGGTGAGCACGTGGGTGACGTCGTCGCCATAGATCATCACCGGCGCCAGCGGCATGCCGGAGGCCTTGCCGACGTCCACGGCGTCGAGCGATTCGACGATGGTGGGCGCGGTGCCGTCCTGGAAGGTCTCGACCATCTGCACCACCAGCTTCTTGCCGCGCGCGAGCGGGTCGTCGGTCTCGACGAGGTCGAGCCAGGCCGGCGTGGCGTGGCGCCGGCCGTGCGGGTCGTGGCCCATGTTGGGGGCGCCGCCGAAGCCGGTGAGGCGGCCGTGGGTGACGGTCGAGGAGTTGCCCAGGCCGTCCATCTGCAGCGTGGAACCGATGAACAGGTCGACGGCGTACTGGCCGGCAAGCTGGCAGAATGCGCGGTTCGAGCGCATCGAGCCGTCGCGGCCCGTGAAGAAGATGTCGGGGCGCGCCGCCGTGTAGGCTTCCATGCCCAGCTCCGCGCCGAAGCAGTGCACGCTCTCGACCCAGCCCGATTCGATAGCGGGGATCAGGGTCGGGTGCGGGTTCAGCGTCCAGTTGCGGCAGATCTTGCCCTTCAGGCCGAGCTGGGCGCCGTAGGTCGGCAGCAGCAGCTCGATGGCGGCCGTGTTGAAGCCGATGCCATGGTTCAGCGACTGCACCTGGTGGCGCTCGTAGACGCCGCGGATCGCCAT
Source organism: Massilia sp. (assembly GCA_031995805.1). Lineage (GTDB taxonomy): Bacteria > Pseudomonadota > Gammaproteobacteria > Burkholderiales > Burkholderiaceae_D > Telluria. Next base: position 10,328 of record DAMAFT010000007.1, on the reverse strand, counting down.
CATCGCCATCAGCACGTGCACCGGCTTGATCAGGCGCGGGTCGCGCGTGAACAGCGGCTCGATATAGAACGGTTTGTCCGATTGCACGACGAAGTCGATCCAGGAGCCGGGGATGTCGACGCGCGGCAGGTCCTTCGGGTCGTCGACGATCTCGTTGACCTGGGCGATCACGATGCCGTCGCGGAAGGCGGCCGCCTCCACCAGCGCCGGCGTGTCCTCGGTGCTCGGCCCGGTGTACAGGTTGCCCTGGCGGTCGGCCTTGTAGCCGGCCACCATCACGACGTTGGGCGCCAGGTCCACGTACAGGCGGGCGTACAGCTCGACGTAGGTGTGCAGGGCGCCCACCTGGAGCGAACCCTCCTGCAGGAACTGCGAGATGCGCAGGCTCTGGGCGCCGGCGTAGGCGAAATCCAGCTTGCTGGCGATGCCGCGCTCGAACAGGTCGAGGTGCTCGGGCAGGCTCACGCTCGGCATGATCATGTGCAGCCCGTCGACCCGGCCCGGATCCACCTGCACCAGCGCGCGCGCCAGGAAGTCGGCCTGCTTCTGGTTGTTCCCCTCCAGGACCACGCGGTCGCACTTGGCGACCAGCGCCTCGAGCGCCTCGACGATGCGGTCGGCGCGCAGGACCGGCCCGTCGGCCAGGTGGCGCACGGCGGCGACGCGGCGCGCCTTTTCCTGGCGCCGCGTGTCCCAGCGGCGCGGGGACGGATTGCTTTCCATATTGTCTCCTCGTTATGAAACCTGTGCTGCCAGCATAGGAAGGCCGCTGGGTGCTTTCAATCAACCCGGCCGTCGAACGTTTACTCTGAAGTTAATGATTGGAGTATCCTTCACGCGTCAACGGGGTGCCGGGATGCACAATGATCGATGAAGAAATCACATTAAAGAAGCTCGAAGTTTTCCTCTCTTTCATGCGCCTGCACAGCCTGGCGCGGGTGTCGGAAGAACTGGGCCAGTCCACCGTCAGCATCCACCGGGCGCTGCATTCGCTGGAAGAGGGCTTGCGCTGCCCGCTGTTCCGGCGCGAGGGCCGCACGCTGGCGCCGCTGCCGGCCGCTTTTGCCTTCGCCAAGCATGCGCAGCGCGCCGTCGCCGAGACCGAGGAGGGCATCCGCAAGGTGCGCGAACTGGCCGGCTTCAACGGCACGCGCCTGAAGATCGGCTCGCTGTATTCGCTGACGCTGCGCTGCATCCCGCAACTGCTGATGGGCCTGAAACTGCGCCGCCCCGAATTGCAGATCGACCTGACGCTGGGCTCGAACCAGGAACTGCTGCGCGGCCTGGACGACGGCCACCTGGACGCCGTCGTCATCGGCCTGCAGGCACCCGTCGACGACCCGCAACTGCTGGGCGTGCCGCTGTTCGAGGACAAGGTGCACCTGGCGGCGCCGCTCGGCTCGCCCTTCGCGGGACGCGAGCACGTCGACCTGCGCGAGCTGGCCGGCGAAAAATTCATGACGCTGGGCGGCGGCTTCGTCACCGCGGCCAGCTTCGACCACGCGTTCCGCCAGGCCGGCTTCGTGCCCGACACCGTCATGCGCGTCAGCGACATCTTCTCGCTGATCAACCTGGTCGGCGGCGGCATGGGCTACAGCCTGCTGCCGGGCCGCGTCGCCGAATTCAGCTCGCGCGTCGACCTGATCCCGCTGGACGCGCCCTATGCCTCGTCGCAGACGATCACGCTGATACTCTCGCGCTCGCGCGAGCGCGATCCGAACCTGCTGGCGCTGGCCGCGGAATGCCGGATGTACGGCAAGGGCCTCGGCCCGACCTTGCCGCGGGCGGTTCCCGGCGTCCACCTGTAGGCTTGCCATACTTGCTCCAGGAGCAACACAAGCCGTACACTGGGCACTGGTCCCGGCATCGGAAGGGATGGCGTGAAGCGTGCGTTCGGCTTGCTGTTGTGGGTGGGCGGCTGCGTCGCCGTCCTGGCGACCTTGTGGCTGGCTTGCGTCTACGTGTTCGGACTGCACGTCTGGATGCATGCGCCGCTGGGCGGCGTGCTGGGAATGGTCGCCGTGCCGGCCGTGCCGGCCATCGCGATCGGCTGGGCATGCACGAAGGTGGGCAGGCGCCTGTGGCGCGGCCAGGAGGGCGTGGTGCTGGGTGCCCGCGCCAGGAGGTGGTCGGCCATCGGCGCGGCCGTCGCCGTCGCGCTGGCCGCGGTCTGGGCGGGGCGCACCGGCGTCGAGAGGGCGGATTGCCGCGCGCTGCAGGGCCAGGAGCGGCACCAGGACGGCGTCGACCTGGTCTGCGTGGGCGACCTGGCGCGCTTCGACATCGGTTTCCGCTCGCCGGCCGCCGGTACGCGCGATTTGGCGTTCACGCCGGTCGATTTGACGGGGACGCCGTTCGCGCGCCTGGAAAGCCTGGGCGCCCGGTCCGAGCGGATCGTCGACGTACGTTCGCGCCTGTACCGCGGCTTTCGCACGGCGGACGGCCACCGGCTCACGCTGTCCGAACAGGACATGTCGGCTGACGGCAGCAGCTCGTGGCGCGCGCCCGCCGACGAACCGGAGCGGATCCGCGACATGCCGGCGCGCCTGGGCGTGCTGCGGGACACGGCGGGCACGACCGTGTCTCACCTGTCCTGGGTCGAGGGCCAGCGCGCCTACGAACTATGGATCGACGCGCCGGCCGTGCGCGGCCCGGTGCGCGATCAGTTGTTCGCGCTGGCGGCTGCGCTGCCCAAGGCGGTGCCGGCGTGTCCGAACGAGGTGGTGCAGCGGGCGGTCGATGGCATGGGTTCTGCGATGTTCGACAATGCGCCGCCGAGGCTGCAGGCAAGCGGGGCTGCGGGAATTGCGACACGGCCGTGCAAATGAGGCGAGCCGTGCCGGACGGTGATGTCGTGGGCCATCCATATGCATTTTTAAGGTCACCTCGAGTAACTCGGTTTTGGACGTCGACGGGCAAGCTAAAGCATGATTCAGCGTACCGCCGCATTGCGACAAGGTGATTTTTGATCGCGATCGGTACATTACCAAGTCGATTCGGCAGCCGCAGGCTGCCAAACCATAGCTTTAGAATGGCTCCAGACCGCGTCCTTGCAAGAAGACGAGACGTTTGAGATTGTAACTGGCAACCTTCAGCAGCAAAACGAAGGTCGTGCGCACAATGCCGAGGCAGCGCACTAGTTTTCCGCCCATCTCGGCCAGGACGACAAACACATGCTCGACAGGGGCGCGCGGCGTGCCGATAGCGCGGTTACGTTGTGTCTGCGTCTCGGTAGCTTGAGGATAACTGAGTGAACTCATGCTGCTAATTTTTTCTGGTGCAATTAAATACCGGGATAGATAGCATCGAGTCCCCGATTTTCTCATGGATCAGATCGGTAATGCAGGCTTGGCTGTGCAGTGCCTGGGCCATTGAGTCACAGGTGAAAAATCGGATGGGAACAGTGCACGCAGAACGTTCCGGCCTTGACGAGTGGGCAGCTGCGGATAGGTACATGATTCCCATGAGTCCCAGACAGATAGCTGAGTTCGGCAATCAATCAGCATAGTCTTTGCGTGGAACAAAGACCAGCTTTGATGAGCGCCATAATTGCATAAAGCTACGCAATTAGCGGTTCAGCAGGCTTTCCATCTGAACTAAATCCACACGACGGTCAAAGCGCATTCTCAGTTCCAATTCACGCATGAATTCTTATTTCAGAGATGTTGCGGTTGATTCTGTAAAAAATATCAGTGCGACATGATTGATTCTACTGCAATGAAATTTTGGCTAGGCCGCAAGCGACTCCAGTATATGAGCTCAGTAATGCGGCATTCCGGAATAGCCATCCTAATCCGGTAAAATCATTTTTCTTGTATTTAAAAAATTCTTTAGGGTTGACATTTTTCGGGGCAACAGTGAAAAAATTTGCGAGCACAAAAAAAATACCAAGTGCTACACAACTAGTGAAACAAGCGTATCCAAAAAATTGCTCTAGCGGCATGACGATCCTTCAGAGTCCAAATAGATAATTTTAAAATGTGCAGTCACGTTGTGTGACTGCACGCTTTTTGTTAAATGAGTTCTGTTTGTGCACTTCCTATGATAGCAATGTTACTTGAATGGCCTGCACCTAGTACATAAGGTGCAATGTCAAAATTGTCACTGTCATCCGGATCATAGATCAAATTTGAGCCATCTGGTATCCCGTTCGCCTGATTAAAGAAACGTAATGCTTCATCAAAGACGGATTTCGTCGACTGGAGAAAAGAAGTTGCTGCTGCACTCGCAATATCTATGTAATTAAGTAGTTTGATATTGTAACCTGGTCCAACAGTATGTGCCCCCCAAATGGGTGCAGTATATTCGCCAGTAGTAACAAGTCCTAAGTTCGATCCAGGGAGTATAGCCGTGCCAGACCATCCGGAAAGAAAATTGGCTTGCGTCATACCATCCGGCATCTGTGGTGTAAGCCCAACCGCGGCAGTGATGCCATTCCCGGTCGTGATACCAACATAAACATTACCTGACATATCTAAAGTGCCAGTAATAGTGACATTTCGCATACCAACGCCTGCGGTAATATCTCCTCTGTCCATGAAGGTGCTGAAGGCACTATCGATCGTAGAGCCGAGGTAGCTTTTATAATTGTCTGAGTTGTAATAGGTTCTACCCCAAAGTGTGACTTGATCAGCGCCGCTTGCTTCTTGTTGATGACTCGCAGACATCGATCCATTCCATGTTGCTTCAGTAGTTCCCCGATCACTGTAAATATCGAAGTTTGCCCATCCTAATTCTTCTCCAGGCTGATCTGTTAGTTCAACCGGGACAGAATTGGGATGTGGCAATTCAGACTTTTTAATTTCAATTTGCGCATTGATCACCGTTCTCTCCTCGTGATAAAATTATTTAACTTAAAGGTCGCTGATTATAAAAACTTCTGCAGATGATTCTTGTGTGGAGCTTCAAGTTAACTGGATTTCCCCGATTTTCTCAAGGTTAATTTAATGCAACTTTATTTTTTAAGAGAGAGTATTGGTTTGACTCTATCGAATAGTAACAGTCTCGGGATATTGTATTGACGCGATCGGTAATTGCGATAGTTTTTGATAGAATTCGACTTTGTATTGTGTGCCGATCGCTTACCTTGTCTCAAAAGGATAGTCGGTCTATACTGTTCTTGCCCGATTACTGTCTGGTATGGCGCAGTTTTTTGCGCATCTAATGGCAGTCTGCTTTGGAGGCTGATCGATTCGATGAAAGAGCATGGCCAAGGACTAGCTGTCGGATGAGTTAGTAGGCTATAGCGGCGGAATGCGATATCGTCTCAGGCTCGGAATTTTCTCGATGATGTAAAGCTATGCTGCCGAATCGGAAGATCGATCAACTGATAATAGTATGGAGTGATTGTTGAATACTTGGCAACGTAATGCGATCGGTGTGCTGGGAATCGGTGGCGGCGCAATCGGCCTCAATTCCATCATGACAACAGTCTTGCAGGGGCATGGAGTGTCATCGGCAGGCTTGTCGACGATGGTGCTTGCGGTCGCATTCTTTGCATGGGGTATATGGTGCGGTCTCCAGTTGCTGACAGGTGCACGGCATGCATTGCCCATGAATATGATCTTCTGGATCTGCCAGATCCCCCTGCTGCAAACCCCTTTTTTCAGTTACATCGCGTTCTGCGGTGCGCAATTGCAGATCGTGTTCAAGCTTGCGCCTGCTGAAATCGGCTTCTTGGGCACCGTCATTGGCGGCCAGTTTGGAGTGAATTTGGGGCGAACCGGTGCACGTACCGGCTTCGGCTTGAATCTAGTGGCATTGTTCGTGTCGCATTTGCTCCTACGGAGCGGTACCGAGCGCCTGTCCCGCTAGTACTCGTCGGCATGCACCCTTCGCGTCGTTTGCATCTGGAAGGCGCCGCCATCTCCGCCGGTTCACGCGCATCGTTGCTGAATGCCCCAGGGCTACGGACATCCGGCGCTTCCTTGTCATGCACCCCGGACCGGTCAACCAATCCCGCGCTGACGGATGTTCGCGCAGGCGGCGCAGGGGAGTTCCAGCCGAAGATGTCGATCAACACAAAAGATCGAATACGCAATGCTTGTCTTGCGGCGAGCACGCAACACGACGGACAGAGCGGAACGAGGATGCGTTGCCCGTTGATGGGCGCATATGAAGTGGCGATCAGGGCGAAATGACGGAGCAAAAGTAAGCACGCGGCAGCACTGCGGCCAGGAAGGCGATGGCTTCCGGCCCATTCTGCGAGAAGCTTGTCCACGCGGAGGCGCAGGCCAGGTGAGCAGTGCAAAAAAGAAGGAACTCGAGAACGATTATGAGGCGCCATTTTTTCATTGCAGTATAGCCGCGCGTCATGCGAGGCATGCCATTGGAGCTGGATATTGCCTTGGATTAAGCAATCTCCTGTGCAATAATCCGCCGATATTGACGCGTACGCAGGTCCCCAGGCACATGCCTGCGCCGCTCGTCCATCGAAGCCTTTGCGGCGCAGCCGGACACAGAATCGGCGCCCGCCACCGGCCCCCCGGGCCGCGTCCACTGGAGAGAGTCTTGTTCATCGTTCGTCCCGGCGCTGCAGCGCGTGCGCTGCCGCCTGCGCTGCGCCATGCGCTCGTGCGCGCCATCGTCACCATCGCCGGCCTGGCCCTCTTCTGGCGCCTCGGCATGCAGGACCAGCACAGTTTCACCAAGGCGGCGGGCTTCGCCGCGATCGCCAACCTGGGGCTGGGCGGCATGGCGCTGCTGCTGCCCTGGCGCCGCGTGCTGGCCGGGGCCGCCCTGCTGCTGAACGGCCTGGTACTGGCCACGGCCGCGATCGAAGGCTTCCTGTTCTGGCTGTACGGCATGACGCCGAAGCACATCGCGGTGGCGGACGCCATCCTCGGCAGCAATCCCGAAGAAGCGGGCGAATTCCTCGCCACCTACGGCCTGCACATGCTGCTGGTGGCGGCGCTGCCGGCGGCCCTGGTGCTCGTGCTGGCCTGGCTCGAGCGGCGCTGGCATCGTCCCGCGGGCGATCCTGCCGCGGCGGGGCGGGCGGCGCGCTGGGCCGGCGCCGGCCTGGCCCTGCTGTTCGGCGCGCTGCACCTGAACCCGACGATGGCGAAGGAAAATCCGCTGGTGTACTGGCCGGTCTACGTCGACGATTACCTCGACCAGCGCGCGCTGATGGAAGACATCCGCCGCAAGGTCGCGCGCGACCTCGCGCGCGCGGGCCAGGACCGGGCCAGCTATGCCGGCCCGCCCGAGCAGACGGTGGTGCTGGTGTTGGGCGAGAGCGTCAACCGCAGCAACTGGTCGCTGTACGGCTACCCGCGCGCGACCACGCCGGAACTGGAGCGCCGGCGCAAGGACCTGCTGGTGTTCCGCAACGTGAATTCGGCCGACGCGGCCACCGCGCAATCGCTGCTGAAGATGCTGACCCCGGCCACCGCCGCCGATCCGCAGGCCTGGCGCGGCCAGCCGAACGTGCTGGCGCTGGCGCGCGCGGCCGGCTATCGCGTGTTCTGGGTGTCGAACCAGGAGCGCGCCGACGGTTCGATCCAGACCCTGGCCGAGCACGCGCACGAGCAGGTGTTCGTCAACAGCGGCCGCGGGCGCGAGGCGCGCAGCCTGGACGAGCGCATGCTGCCGCCCCTGGAGCGCATCCTGGCGCGGCCGGAGCCGAAGAAGCTGGTGGTCGTCCACATGCAGGGCGCGCACCTGCGCTACGACTTGCGCTACCCGCAGGCCTTCGACCGCTTCACGCGCACCGAGGACGGCGTCGATGCCGCGCTGCGCCAGGCCGGGCGGCCGTTCTGGATCGTCAAGGCGCGCGACCAGTACGACAACGCCATGCTGTACGGCGACCACGTGATCGCGTCGATCCTCGACCTGGCCCAGCGCCAGGGGCAGCGTCCGACCTCGCTGCTGTACGTGTCCGACCACGGCCAGGAAGTCGGCCACAACCGCGACTTCGCCGGCCACTCGGCGACCGACGCCAGCGGCTACCAGGTGCCGCTGCTGGTCTGGTCGAACCGCGCCGACAAGATGGCGCGCATGGACCGCGACGCGCTCGAGGGCCGCGCCTACCGCACCGACGTGCTCGACCATACCCTGTACGGGCTGCTGGACATCCGCGCGCGCGGCTACCGGGCGCAGGACGACTTGCTGAGCGCGGAGTTCGGGCGCAATGGGCGCTTGGCCGGGGCGCCGGGGTTGCCGGCGGCGGTGCGGTAGGGCCGTCGGATCGACGCCAGCGTCCTTCCCTGATTGTTTCAGGCCATGCGCACCTGCGCGTCTCCCTCCGCCGGCAGGCATCCCAGTCCCGCCAGCGTGCGCTCGACCGCCACCTCCAGCGGCGTGTGCGGCTCCGCGCCCAGCAGCGCGACCAGCTTGCGGTTGTCCAGGCGCAGCGGCTCGCGCCACAGGTAGCGCATTTCCAGCACCTCGCGCATGGTGACGTCGAACGGCGCCGCCAGCGTCGCCAGCCACCACGGAAAGCGCGCAGTCGCCGGCGCGATGCCGGCGCGCCGGCGCACCACGGCGGCGATCGCCCGGGCCATCGCGGCGCCGTCGGGGTCCCAGTGGCCAGCCATGTGGAAGGCGGCAAAGGGTTCGAGCGCGCCGCGCCGGTCGACCAGCGCGGCCACCGTCTCGGCCACGTCCGGCAGGTAGGCCCACTGGTGGCCCACGCCCGGGTCGTTCGGCACCAGGATGCGCGCCACCGGCCGGGCCGGCTTGACCAGGCCCTGGCCGAACCAGTTGTTGCCGGCGGCGGGGCCGAAATAGTCGCCGGTGCGCACCGTCAGCACGCGCGCCCGGCCGCGCGCGGCGCAGGCCTGCAGTTCCTCGTCGGCCTGCACGCGGATGCGGCCCTTGCGGGTACGCGGGTGCTGCGGTGCGTCCTCGGCGATCAGTGGAAAGGCGTCCGGGCCGAAGTTGTAGAAGGAACCCGGCACCACCAGCAGCGCGCCCTGGTCTTCCGCCGCGCCGATGGCGCTGCGCAGCATCGCCGGCACCAGTTCGCGCCAGTTGCGGTAGCCGGGCGGGTTCACCGCGTGCACGATCACGGCGCAGCCGGCGGCGGCGCGCGCCACGTCGGATGCGTCCATCGCGTCGCCGCGCAGCCAGGCGATGCCGCCCGCGTCGGGCGCGGCGTCCCGGCCGCCGCGCCGCAGCGCGCGCACGTTCCAGCCGCCGCGCGCCAGCCGGCGCGCCACGGCGCCGCCGATGCCGCCCGTGGCGCCCAGTACCAGCGCCGTCCCCTTGTTCCTTGTCTCGTCCATGCCAGGCTCCTCGTCGAAAGATGTTGACAGCGTAGCGCCACCGCTGGCTCAATGGAATTGCATGAAAGAGGAGAGCATCCATGCATTTTCGTATACTTGGCGGGCACCCTTGAACGGCCACGTGGAATGGGAGCTGTACCGCTCCTTGCTGGGCGTGTTGCGCGAAGGCTCGCTGTCGGGCGCGGCGCGCGCCCTCGGCGTGGCGCAACCCACGGTCGGGCGCCACGTCGCGGCGCTGGAGGCGGCGCTCGGCCTGGCGCTGTTCACGCGCTCGCAGTCCGGCCTGCTGGCGACCGAGGCGGCGCTGGCGCTGCGCCCGCACGCCGAGGCGATGGAAAGCACGGCGGCCGCGCTGGAACGTGCCGCGGCCAGCTACGGCGACGGCGTGCGCGGCGTGGTGCGGGTGTCGGTCAGCGAGGTGATGGGCGTGGAGGTGATGCCGGCCATCCTGGCCGGCCTGCGCGCGCGCCATCCCGACCTGAAGGTCGAGCTGGTGCTGACCAACCGCGTGCAGGACCTGTTGCGGCGCGAAGCCGACATCGCCGTGCGCATGACGGCGCCGCGCCAGGAGCAACTGGTGGCGCGCCGCATCGGCGCGGTCGCCATCGGGCTGTACGCGAGTCCCGCCTACCTCGACGTGCACGGCATGCCGGCCGATGCCGGCGCCCTGGCGCGCCACGCCCTGGTCGGCTACGACCGGCCGCCGCCCTACGTGCGCGAAGCGGCGCGCGACGTGCCGGCCTGGCGCCGCGCCGCGTTCGCGCTGCGCACCGACAGCGACGTCGCCCAGCTGGCCCTGATCCGCGCCGGCGCCGGCATCGGTTTTTGCCAGGCCGGGCTGGCGGCGCGCGCGCCCGCGCTGGTACGGGTGCTGCCGCAGGAATTTTCGCTGTCCTTCGATACCTGGGTCACGATGCACGAAGACCTGCGCGACAGCCCACGCTGCCGCGCCGCGTTCGACGCGCTGGCCGAGGGGCTGCGCGCCTACCTCGACGGCGGCGCGGGGGCGTAGGCGCGCGCGGCCGGCACGTCGAGCGCGACCAGCGCGCCGCCGGCCGCCGCCTGGCCCAGCGTGAGGCGGGCAGCGATCCGCGCCGCCGT
>DAMAFT010000006.1:0-19305 GCA_031995805.1 Massilia sp. | reverse complement strand
CCCCGGCCATGGCGATGCCGACGTCGGCCGCCGCCAGCGCCGGCGCATCGTTGATGCCGTCGCCGACCATCGCCACACGCCCCTGCCCCCGTCCCTGCCCCTGCCCGCGCGCGGCCGCCGCCAGCGCCAGCACTTCGCGCGCCTTGTCGCCCGGCAGCACCTCGGCCACGAAGCGTTCGAGTCCCAGCTCGCGCGCCACCGCGGCGGCGCTGCCCCGATTATCTCCCGTCAGCATCAGCACTTGCACGCCCATCTCCCGCAGCCGTGCGATGGCGGCCGCGCTGCCCGGCTTGATCCGGTCGCCGAACGCCAGCATTCCGGCTACCCGCGGCGCGGCGCCATCGGGCGCCAGCGCCAGCCAGGACACGGTGCGGCCGTCGGCTTCGTGGCGCGCCGCGGCATCGCGCAGGCCGGCGTCGATGGCGCCGGCGGCCCCGGCGTCCTGCAGCATGCGCAGGTTGCCCAGCCAGACCGACTCCGTGCCGACCTGCGCCCGTACGCCGCGCCCGGGCAGCGCCGCCGCGGCGCGCGCCGGCGGCGCGCCGACGCCGTTGTCCTGCGCCGCCTGCGCGACGGCGCGCGCCAGCGGGTGGGCGCTGTATTGCTGCACGGCCGCGGCCAGGGCCAGCAGGCGGCGCGCGTCCATGCCCGGCGCCGCCTCCAGCGCCAGCAACTGCGGCCGGCCTTCGGTCAGCGTGCCGGTCTTGTCGAAGGCCACGGTGCGCACGGCGTGCGCCGTCTCCAGCGCCTCCGCGTCCTTGATCAGGATGCCGTGGCGGGCGGCGGCGCCGGTGCCGACCATGATGCCGGTCGGCGTGGCCAGGCCCAGCGCGCACGGACAGGCGATCACCTGCACCGCCACCGCGTTCAACAGGGCCTGCTGCCAGTCGCCGGTCGCCAGCCCCCAGCCCAGCAGCGTGACCAGCGAGACCAGCAGCACGACCGGCACGAAGATCGCGCTGACGCGGTCGACCAGGCGCTGGATCGGCGCCTTGGCGGCTTGCGCAACCTCGACCAGGCGGATGATCTGCGCCAGCAGCGTCGCCGCGCCCACCGCGGTCGCTTCGGCCAGCAACAGGCCTTCGCCGTTGACGGCGCCGCCGGTCACGGCGTCTCCCGCGCGCTTGGCCACGGGCAGGCTTTCGCCGGTGAGCAGCGATTCGTCGACGTGGCTGTCGCCCTCGACCACGCGGCCGTCGGCCGGGATGCGCTCGCCCGGGCGCAGCACCATCAAGTCGCCCGTGCGCAGCGCCTCGAGCGGCACCGTCACGTCGCGGCCGTCACGCCGCACCAGCGCCTCGGCGGCGCGCAGCGACTCGAGCGCACGGATCGCGTCCACGGTCTGGCGCCGCGCCCGACCTTCCAGCCACTTGCCCAGCAGGACCAGGGTAATCACGACGGACGAGGACTCGAAATACAGGTGCCCCATGCCGCCGTGCGCCAGCAGCAGGTACAGCGACAGGCCGTAGGCGGCCGAGGTGCCGAGCGCCACCAGCAGGTCCATGTTGCCGGCGCCGGCGCGCAGCGCCTTCCAGCCGGCGCGGTAGAAGCGCGCGCCGAGCCAGAACTGCACGGGCGTGGCCAGCAGCAGTTGCGCCCAGCCGGGCAGCATCCAGCCGCCGCCGAAGGGTTGCAGCAGCATCGGCGCCGCCAGGGGCAGGCTGAGCGCGGCGGCGGCCAGCACCGGCCACCACGGCGCCAGGCCGGCCCCGGCCGCCGGCGCGGCCGGGCGCGCCCCATCGACGGCGCTGGCCGTGTAGCCGGCGCGCGCGACGGCGGCAGCGATGGCGCCGGGTTCGGCGTTGCCGCGCACGGTCGCCTTCTCGGTGGCGAGGTTGACGCTGGCGTCGGCGACGCCGGGCACGGCCAGCAGCGCCTTTTCGACGCGCGCCACGCACGAGGCGCAGGTCATGCCGCCGATGGCGAACGCCTGCGCGGGATGGTCCGATCGGGCAACCATGGATCCTCCGGATAGTGAATTCGACTGATAGCCGACAGGATAATCCTTCCCGTCGTGGGAAGGTCAAGCCCGGCTCACGCCCGGGTGCCGGGCGGCAGCGGCGGCAGCGGCGGCAGCGGCGGCAGCGGCCGCAGCAGGTAGCGCAGGTCGGCGCGGTCGGTTGCCGCCACGGCGCCCAGCAGCCAGCCGTCGACGCCCAGGCGACGGCCGTCCGCGCCCAGGGACAGGGGCCGCACGTCGGCGCGGCGCAGCACCAGTTCGACCTCGTAGCCCAGCGCCGGCGTGCCGAACAGGCCGAGCAGCGTGCGCAGCGCGCGCGCCGCCGCGCCGTGGGGCAGGAAGCGTTCGAAGCCGTCGCGGTCCAGGGGGCCGAGGCGCACCCGCACGCGCAGGTCGGGACGCCAGCAGCGCGCCCCCAGCAGCGCGGCGCCCCCCAGCGCGGCATTGGCGCCGCCCAGCCGGGTGCGCTCGCACGCCTGCAGGCGGTCCCAGTGGCCGATGCCTTCGACGATCCGCACCGGCACGCCGAAATGGGCCGCCAGCATCCGTCCCAGCACGGCGGCCGACGCGGGGCGTCGCCGCAGCGCTCCGGCCCAGGAAGCCAGCGCGCGGCCGTCCACGCCGTCGGGCAGGATCCCGTCCGGCAGGTGGGCGGGAAAGCCCGCCAGCGCCAGCAGCAGCGGCAGGAAGGCGTCTTCCGGGCCGGCGATGGCGTGCTCGATGCGGTATTTCTTCCAGGCGCCGTAGAACAGCGCCAGCATGCGCGTGGCGAAGATGTCGAGGAAGGCGCGCGGCGCGCCGGCCAGTGCGGGGTCTGGCTGCGCGCCCTGCCAGGCCAGGATGCGTTCGGTGACGTCGCGCGGCAGCGCGCCCTGCGCGCCCAGCAGGCTCATGAAGGCGGGCGTGATGCGGAAACGCGGCAGCCCGCCCTTGGCGCGCTCCAGCGCCAACGCCTCGACTTCGCTGGCCGGGAACGCCAGCGACAGGCTGTTGGCGAAGCGCAGGTGCCCGTCCAGCGCCTGGCGCGGCGCCACGCCGTGCTCGCCCAGCCACAGCTGCAGCAGGCGCACCGCCTGGAAGAACTCGAAGCGCTGGGGTTCGGCCAGCAGGCGCGCGATCAGTTCCATCCCCGCTGTCATCCGGGGGCTGCGGCGAGCGGATCGCCGCTGCTGGCGCGCGGCGGGCAGGCGGCGATCTCGCGCCCGGTCTGCAGCGACACCACCTGCAGCCTGGTGAAGCAGTTCAGCTGGCCGTTCAGCGCCACGTAGCGGTCCAGCACCTGCACGAAGGCCGCCAGGCCGCTGCCGGCGAACGCTTCCTCGTCGACGGTCAGGCGGATGCCGATGCCCGGCATCAGCGTCGACACCGGCGCCGTCGGCATCCAGGCGCGCACGGCGCCGTGCTCCAGGCCGGCGATGCCGGCGATCTGGCGCTGCGCCACCGGCGAGCGCGCCAGGTCGTACAGCGCCAGCATCTTGCGGAACTCGGCCAGGCCCGCCATCGTCAGGCCGGCATGGTTCAGGGACAGGTGCGCGACCAGCCGCCAGTGCGCCCCGCGCGTGCCGTCGAAGCGGCGCGCCGGCGTCGGCTTGCGCAGCAGGCGCACCGGCGCCAGCCCGGCCGCCTCGTCGGTGCGCAGGTCGCCCTGCGCCTGGCCCCAGCGCAGCCGCGCCGGTTCGTCGCGATTGCTGCAGGTGAGGTCCGCCGACAGCGTGCCGCCGGCCGCGGCGGTGGTGCGGAAGTCGGCGTCGAGCAGCACGATGCGCAGCTCGTGGCCCGGGCTGACCGCGGCCACGGCGTGGTCGCGCCGCACGATCCAGTAGTGCGCGCGCCGCTCCTGCGCCTCCTGCCGTTCGTGCGCCTCCTGCCCTGCCGTGTACAAGGGCTGGAACACGGTCGCGCTGCCGTCCTCGCGCGCCAGCCGGACCGCGTCGACGCTGTGGATCTCGTAGGCGGCCGCGTGGGCGCCGTCGGCCACCAATGGAACGTCGGCGCTGGTGTGCGTCAGCTGCACCGGCGCCGCGGCCTTCGGGAACAGGTTGACCACCGGCGTGCAGCCCACCAGCAGGTTGCGCGCGCCGATCCCGGCCAGCAGGCGCGCGCCGTCGGCATCGGCATCGACGCCGGCCAGGCCCAGGTGCAGCACGACGCGGCGGCAGCGCGGCGGCAGCAGCGCGCGCAGCTCGTCCAGGTCGAGGTCGATGAAATTGAATTTCTCGGGATAGCTGAAGTATTCCGTCAGCAGGCGCAGCGCCGGATGCGAACGGGCCGGATACGGGATCAGCGCATCGTCCTCGTCGAAGCCGGCCAGGCGCAGCGGCACGCGCGCCAGCGGCAGCCAGCGGCCGTCGCCGTCGGCCTCGACCCAGGCCGCCGGACAGCGCAGCAGCAGCGCGTCGACCAGCGCCGCCCGCACCGACGCGTCGCCGTCGGCGAACAGGCGCAGGCGCGCCGGCAGGAGCGGGACGAGCGGACGGCCGCCGGGAGCGTCGAGCGCCAGCGCGACGGCGCTCGTCACCGTGCGCGGCAGGCGCAGCCCGCGCGGCGGCGCCGGCTGCGGCACGAACCCGAGGCCGCACACGCGCAGCGGCGCCAGCAGCACGTCGTAGACGGTGCGGAAGCGGCACGGCTGGCCGCTTCCGGCGCCGGGCCTGGCGCCGGCGCCGGCTTCGGGGCTGCTGCGCAGCATCGTCCCGCGCGGCAGCACCGCGACGCCTTCCGGCACCTCGTCCTCGCCGCGCCAGCCGATGCGCGCGACCGAGTACGAGGGCAAGGGGCGCAGGTAGTGCGGGTACAGGCTGTCGAGCAACGCCTCGGTGAATTTCGGGTAGTCGTCGTCGAGGCGCTTCTGGATGCGCGCGCTGAGCAGCGCCACCGACTGGATCAGGCGCGCGACGCCCGGGTCCTCCCAGGTCTCGCCGGCCACGTGCAGTTCGCTGGCCGGCTTCGGGTAGCGCGCGCGGAATTCGCGCGCGAACTGGCCGAACAGTCCCAGCTCTTCCTCGTAATAGCGCAGCAGCTCGTCCATCGCTCCTCCCGCGGATGCTTGCTTGAGACCATTTGCATGCTCGCACCGCGCCTGGGGCGTTACGTTGACGACAATCAACACCGCTGGGTTGGCGGCCGCGCGCGCCCCTCCCGGCACGCCCGCGCTAGGATGCCGTTTCGATCACCGAACAGGACCCGCCATGCGCAATCCACTCGACGCGTTCCCGGCCGCGCGCAAATGGCCCGCGCGCCATCCCGAGCGCCTGCAGCTGTACTCGATGCCCACGCCGAACGGGGTCAAGCCCGCCATCATGCTGGAAGAAACCGGCCTGCCCTACGAGGTGCACCGGGTCGCCTTCGAGCGCGACGAACAGCATTCGCCCGACTACCTGGCGCTGAACCCGAACAACAAGATCCCCGCCATCATCGACCCCGACGGCCCCGGCGGCAAGCCGCTGCCGCTGTGGGAATCGGTGGCGATCCTGTCCTACCTGGCCGACAAGACCGGCAAGCTGGCGCCATCCGACCCGGCGCGCCGCTACGAGGCGCTGCAATGGATGCTGTTCCAGACCGGCAGCCTGGCGCCGATGGCCGGGCAGCTCGGCTTCTTCGTGAAATTCGCCGGCAAGGACTGGGAAGACAAGCGCCCGCGCGACCGCTTCGCCGCCGAGGTCAGGCGTGCGCTTGGCGTGCTCGACGGCCGCCTGGCCGGACGCGACTGGATCATGGGCGAGGACTACACGATCGCCGACATCGCGACGTTCCCGTGGGTCAACGCGGTATTCACGATGCCGGGCGCGGACGCCCTCGCCGGCACGGCCGGATTCGCCAACGTCAGGCGGGTGCTCGACGCATTCATGGCGCGGCCGGCGGTGGCGCGCGGCATGACGGTCCCGCCCAAGGGGTCGGAGCCCGGTGTTGCTTCCCAGGGGCGCTGACCCCGGTGTTCGGCCCCGGTGCCTGCCGGCGCCGCAGGGTGCTCCCTCGCGCTCATGACAACGTACGCAGATCCGCAATCACCTCGGCCCCGAACCCCGCCCCGAGCAGGTAGTCGACCAGCTGTTCGGCGCACTGCGCCGGATCGACCAGCGTCCCGGTTTCCTTCAGGTCGACGAAGCGCTGGCGCAGCGGGAAGCGCTCGGCCGGCGTGGCGCGGATCTCGGCCTGCATGCCGGTGTCGATCACGCCCGGCGCCAGGCTGCAGATGCGCACGCCGCACTCGCCGTCCAGCGCCACCGCGCGCGCATGCTGGTCGAGCGCCGCCTTGGTGGCGCAGTACACGCTCCACCCTGGGTACGCATTGCGCGCCGCGCCGCTGGAAATGTGCAGGATGCGCCGCTGCGCGCCTGCGCTGGCGCGCACCACGGCGGCCGACAGCGCGATCGGCGCCGCCACGTTCAGCGCCACCGCGCGCAGCACCGCCTGCGGGTCCTGGGCGTCGAGCGGTCCCACGGGGCTGACCACGCCGGCATTGTTGAGCAGCAGGACGGCGCCGCTGCCGTCCAGCCAGTCGCCGAGGTCGTCGCCCGCGATCCAGGCGGCCAGCGCGGCGCCGTCGGCCAGGTCGAGCTCGACCTCCTCGAACAGCGCCGGCCAGGCGTGGGCCAGCGCCGGCGCGCGCGTGCGCGCCAGCCCGAGCACCGGCACGCCGCGCGCCAGCAGGTTGGCGGCGAGGGCTGCGCCCAATCCCTTGGTGTGGCCGGTCACGATCGCTTTCATGGTGTTCTCCCCGTGCGCGCCGGTCGGCGCGGCTCCCGGAATGTTAACCCAGGGACGGGCCGCCGGCCAATCGTGCACGCCATTTCCCCGCTACGCCTCCCCTATACGCGGGTATGAGGGCGCATACCGAAGTCTGATGGCGGACGCGGCCCGTCCGCCCTACGATGCCGTCATTATCAGGATGTACAGGGAGACCCGCCATGCCGTTGCACCTGCTGCTGCGCCTGACCGCGCCGCGCCGCCGCCTCACCGAATGGCTGTTGCTGGCGGCCGGCCTGCTATCGTCCGGCCTGATCCTCGCCGCCATGGTCTGGAACGAACGCCATACGGCGCTGGAAGCGGATGCGCAGCGCATGCAGGAACAGGCCCAGGTGATCGACAAGGCCCTGCACCGCCAGCTCGAGGCCGTGCGCTGGTCGCTGGACGGCTCGCGCGCCGCCCTCGGGCCGGAGGGCGGCTGCGGCCGGACCTGCCGCCTGACCCTGCTGCAATCGCTCAAGCGCGCCATGCCCGGCGTGCGCGCCCTGCTCGCGCTCGGTCCGGACGGCCGCATTGCGCTGTCCGACGACGACCTCGGCGAGCGCCGCCTGGACGACCGCCGCTTCCTGGCGCGCCTGGCCCACATGTGCAGCGGCGCCACCCTGTACCTGTCCGACCCGTACGAATCCATGCCCGACCGCTTCGACATCAAGGTCGCGATGTCGCTCTCGTCCGCCGAC
The DNA here is from genome assembly GCA_031995805.1 of Massilia sp. Classification (GTDB taxonomy): domain Bacteria; phylum Pseudomonadota; class Gammaproteobacteria; order Burkholderiales; family Burkholderiaceae_D; genus Telluria. The sequence goes on along the minus strand of DAMAFT010000006.1, from coordinate 11,919 downwards.
GGCTGCGGCCACGGCGCCGTGGTCGCGATCCTGAACCCGGAATACTTCGACGCCGTGATGCGTTCGGCGCTGTATGCGACCGACATGGCGATCTCGATTTCCGACGCGCGCGGCCGGCGCCTGCTGTACGTGCCGCCGAACCCGGCCGAGATGCGCGCCGCGCCCGACCGGGCCGACCCGCTGCTGGCCGCCCACCGCGCCACCGGCCGCCTGGTGACCGTGCGGCGCGCCCCGGACGCCGCCGGCGTCGAGCGCCTGGTGGTCCAGCGCAGCATGCAGCTCGGCGACCTCGGCATGGAACGTACGCTGGTCATCGGCCTGTCGCGCAATGCCGCCCTGATCGGCACCGGCTGGCGCAGCCTGGCGCTGGCCAGCCTGGCCGGCTGGGCGCTGTTCTGGCTGGCCTGCGCCGGCGCCCTGCTGCTGGCCCAGCGCCGCCGGCGCACGCTGGAAGACCTGGCGCGCGCGGCCGAGGCCGAACGCCTGGAAGCGGCCGAACGCGTCGAACTGGCGCTGACCGGCGCCAGCCTGGGCCTGTGGGACTGGCACATCCCGTCCGGCAGGCGCACCATCGACGCCCGTGCCTGCGCCATCCTCGGCTACACCAGCGACGAGCAGGAGGCCGACGATCCCGACGGCCTGGCCCGCGTACACCCGGAAGACCGCGACGCCCTGCACCAGGCCTTCGAGCGCCACCTGCACGGCGCGACGCCCGACTTCGAAGCCGAGTTCCGCATGCGCCACCGCAACGGCCACTGGGTCTGGGTGCAGTCGCGCGGCCGCGTGGTCGAGCGCGACGCCGCCGGCGGCCCGCTGCGCATGGTCGGCACCCGCAGCGACATCAGCGCGCGCAAGCAGGCCGAGGCCGACATCGCCCACCTGGCCTTCTACGACGGCCTGACCAACCTGCCCAACCGGCGCCTGCTGATGGACCGCCTGGGCCACGCGCTGGCCAAGTGCGAGCGCAACGGCGGCTACGGCGCGGTGCTGTTCATCGACCTGGACAACTTCAAGCTGCTCAACGATACCCGCGGCCACGACGTCGGCGACCGCCTGCTGGAAATGGTCGCGTTCCGCCTGCAGCAGGTCACGCGCGACATCGACACCGTGGCGCGCCTGGGCGGCGACGAGTTCGTGCTGCTGCTGGAAGACCTGGGCACCACCGCCCTCGACGCCACCGGGCACGCCGAACTGGTGGCGCGCAAGATCCTGAATGCCTTGAGCCTGGCCTACACGCTCGAGGGCCAGGACCTGCGCAGCACGCCCAGCATCGGCGCCGCCCTGTTCGGCAACGCCCACCACGTGGCGCACGACCTGCTGCGCCAGGCCGACATGGCGATGTACGAGGCCAAGTCGGCCGGCGGCGGCGCGTTCCGCTTCTTCGATCCGGGCATGCAGGCGGCGGTGGACGCCACCACCAGCCTGGAGACCGACCTGCGCTTCGCCCTGGCACGGCACGAGTTCGAGCTGTGGTACCAGCCGGTGGTCAACCAGATGGGCCTGATGACCGGCGCCGAGGCGCTGATCCGCTGGCGCCATCCGAAGAACGGCCTGACCGGGCCCGGCGCCTTCATCGCCCAGGCCGAGAAGTCGGGACTGATCGTCGGCATCGGCGACTGGGTGCTGCAGGAAGCCTGCCGCCAGCTCAGGCACTGGGCGCGCGACCCGGCCACGGCCGGCCTGACGGTTGCCGTCAACGTCAGCGCGCGCCAGTTCCGCCAGGAAGACTTCGTGGCGCGCGTGCTCGAGATCCTGGCCGTCAGCGGGGCCGATCCGCGCCGCCTGAAGATCGAGCTGACCGAGACCGTGCTGCTGGCCGACATCGAGGACACCATCGCGCGCATGCAGGCGCTCAAGCAGCACGGCATCGGCTTCTCGCTGGACGACTTCGGCACCGGCTATTCCTCGCTGAGCTACCTGCAGCGCCTGCCGCTCGACCAGCTCAAGATCGACCAGTCCTTCGTGCGCGACATGCTGCGCACCCCGCACGCGGCCAGCATCGTGCAGGCCATCGTCAACCTGTCGGCGACGCTGGGCCTGCACGTGGTGGCCGAGGGCGTCGAGACCGAGGAGCAATGGGAGCGCCTGCGCGAGATCGGCTGCCTGGCCTTCCAGGGCTACCTGTTCGCGCGCCCGATGGCGCCCGCCGACATGGCCGCGCTGCACGAGGACCGCGGCGCCGGCGCGGCGCCGGAACTGCGCGCCATCGCCACCTGAGGCGCACGCAGGGACCCGGGCCCGGGCAGGCGGCGGGCCGGTACCATGAGGCCCATCATTTTGCTAGTTGGCTGCGGCCGCCTGCCAGTGTAAGCTTCCGGGCAACCTGGAGTTCCTGACATGCCGAGACGCCAAGACCACGCTGCCCGCACCTTCCAATCCGCCGTCCTGATCCTGCTGACGGTCGCGATCTTCGCGATCGACGCCTTCACGCGCCTCGACACCGCGATCGCCGTGATGTACATCGTCGTGCTGATGATGGCCTCGCCGATCTGGTCGGGCCGCGCCACGCGCGTGCTGGGCGCCGCCTGCATCCTGCTGACGCTGGGCGCCTACCTGATCGCGCACGGCCTGCACATGGTGGGCTCGCCGGCCGGGCGCGCGCTGGTCAGCATCGCCGCGATCGCGATCGCCACCTGGCTCGCGGTGCAGCGCCAGCAGGCCATGGACGGGCTGCGCGAGCGCCAGGACGCCCTGCGCCGCAGCGAAGCCTTCCTGTCCGGCGCCCAGCGCCTGACCCGCACCGGCAGCTTCGGCGTCAAGGTGCCGGACGGCGCGATGGTGTGGTCGGAAGAAGCGGCGCGCATCTTCGGCTACGGCGCGGACGTCGCACCCGGCATGGAACGGGTGGTCGAGCGCACGCTGCCCGAAGACCGCGCCGCCGTGCGTGCGGCGTTCGCGCGCGCGCTGGCCTGCGACGGCCCGATCGACTTCGCCCACCGCCTGATGCTGCCCGGCGGCGCCGTGCGCCACGTGCACGTGCTGGCCGAGGTCTCGACCGACGAGGACGGCGAGTGCGAATACCTGGGCGCCATCACCGACATCACCGAACGCGTCGAGGCCGAGCAGCAACTGCACGCCTCGCAGAACCAGCTGGCGCACGCGGCGCGCGTGTCGATGCTGGGCGAGCTGGCGGCCTCGGTCGCGCACGAGGTCAACCAGCCGATGACGGCCATCGTCGCCAACGCCAGGGCGGCGCGACGCTGGCTCGGGCGCGCCGAACCCGACCTGCCCGAGGCCATGGCGGCGCTGGACGGCATCGTCCAGGCCAGCGAGCGCGCCGGCCAGGTGATCCGCCGCATCCGCGCGCTGGCGCGCCGCGCCGACCCCGAACACCGCCCGCTCGACGTCAACGCACTGGTGCAGGAAACCCTCGAGCTACTGCAGCGCGAGCTGGAACGCCTGCCGCTCGACCTGCGCGTCGACCTGGCGCCCGGCCTGCCCGAGGTGGTGGGCGACCGGGTCGAGCTGCAGCAAGTCCTGATCAACCTGGTCATGAACGCGCTGCAGGCGATGGCCGCCGCCGGCGCTCCGGCGCGCCTCGAGGTGCGCACACTGCTCGACGGCGGCACCGTGCGCCTGGCGGTGCGCGACAGCGGCCCGGGCATCGCCGATGCCGACAGCCAGCGCCTGTTCGAACCGTTCTTCTCGACCAAGTCGGACGGCATGGGCCTGGGCCTGTCGATCTGCCGCTCGATCATCACCAAGCACGGCGGCCGGATCGGCGCGCGCAGCACGCCGCCCGGCAGCACCTTCCACATCGAACTACCCGTCCTCCAGGAGATCCACACGTGAGCAGCACCGCAGCGCCTTCCGAACTCGTCCACGTCGTCGACGACGACGACACCGTGCGCGACAGCCTGTCGCGGTTGTTGCGCTCGGTCGGCATGCAGGTGGCCTGCTACCCCAGCGTGGCCGATTTCCTGCGCGCCCCGCGTCCCGAGGTGTGCAGCTGCCTGCTGCTCGACGTGCGCCTGCAGGGCGCCGCCAGCGGCCTCGACCTGCAGGACCAGCTCAACCGCGATGGCGCCGCCCTGCCCGTCATCTTCATGACCGGCTTCGGCGACATCCCGATGACCGTGCGCGCCATGAAGGGCGGCGCCGTGGACTTTTTATCGAAGCCGTTCCGCGAGCAGGACCTGCTCGACGCCATCCAGGCCGCGCTGGCGCGCGACCGGACGCGGCGCGAACGCGGCCAGGCCCACGCCGAGCTGGAAGCGCGCTACCGCACCCTGAGCCCGCGCGAACGCCAGGTGATGGCGCTGGCCGTCAGCGGCCTGATGAACAAGCAGATCGCCGGCGAGGTCGGCACCAGCGAGATCACCGTCAAGATCCACCGCGGCAATGCGATGCGCAAGATGGAAGCGAAGACCTTCGCCGACCTGGTGCGCATGGCCGAGGCCCTGGCGCCCGCCCGCGCAAGCTGACCGGCAGTCGCACCCTGCCCGAAACCGAGGGAAGCGCTCATACCTTCGTATGACTTTCCGCATGCGGACGGGCAAGGTATGCTGGGGTCATGGATACCATCAGCCGTCCCCCCCTTCACGTCGCCGTCGTCGACGACGATGCCGACGTGCGCGTCGCGATGCACGCCCTGCTGCGTTCCTACGGCTGGCGCGTCAGCCTGTACGACGGCGCCCAGCAGTTGCTGGCCGCCGGCCTGGACGGCATCGACTGCATACTGAGCGACGTGCAGATGCCCGGCATGGGCGGCCTCGACCTGCTGGCGCGCCTGCGCGCCGCCGCCGCCGCGCCGCCCTGCATCCTGATGACCGCCTTCCCCGACGAACAGGTGCGCCGCCGCGCGATGGCCGGCGGCGCTGCCTGCTTCCTCAGCAAGCCGGTGGACGATGAACGGCTCGCCGAGTGCGTCGAATCGGCGACGGGCGCGCCTCGCTGACGGACCGTCCGTCTCCGGATTGTTGTCGCGCCTGGAATTATGAAACCAATCCAGGGTAGATTATCTTTCCGCAGACATCAATCATCATGAACGCATTGCCAACCGACCGGAGTCCGTCATGAATCAAGCCACATCCACCCGCATTGCCCTCGTCACCGGCGCCTCGCGCGGCATCGGCGCCGCCATCGCCCACCGCCTCGCCGCCGACGGGTTCGCCGTCGCCGTCAACTTCGCCAGCAAGCAGGCGGAGGCCGACGCCGTGGTCGCCGCCATCGAGCAGGCCGGCGGGCGCGCGCTGGCCGTACAGGCCGACGTTGCCGACAGTGCCGCCGTCAGGCGCATGTTCGAGACCATCGAAGCGCAACTGGGCCGCGTCGACGTCCTCGTCAACAATGCCGGCGTGCTGCCCTACGTGAGCATCGCCGAGACCAGCGACGACACCTTCGAGCGCACCTTCGCCATCAACGTGCAGGGCACGTTCAACACGATGCGCGAGGCGGCCGTGCGCCTGAACGACGGCGGGCGCATCGTCAACTTCTCGACCAGCGTGCTGGGCCTGTCGCTGCCGACCTACGGCGTGTACGTCGGCACCAAGGCGGCCGTCGAGGCGATGACGCGCGTGTTCGCCAAGGAACTGCGCGGCCGCACCATCACCTGCAACGCGGTGGCGCCGGGTCCGGTCGCGACCGAGCTGTTCTTCAACGGCAAGACCGAAGCGCAGGTCGAACACATGGCCAAGATGCCGCCGCTGGAACGCCTGGGCCAGCCGGACGACATCGCCGGCGTCGTCGCCTTCCTCGCCGGCCCGGACGGCGCCTGGGTCAACGGCCAGGTGCTGCGCGCCAACGGCGGCCTGGTCTGACCAGACAACTGCGCAACCGCAAACCGGGGTCAGAGCCGGGGTCAGAGCCCGGTTTCTGGCAAAAGCCCGGAATCAATTTCCTTTTTATTCGCTTTGACCCCGAATTCTCCGCCTCCGCAGGCGCGGCCGACCCGCTGCGCAGCGCCGACCTGATGCACCGCCTGCGCGGGCTCGGCATCGCCCTGTCGCTGGACGACTTCGGCACCGGCTATTCGAGCCTGGGCTACCTGAAGCGCCTGCCGGTCGACAAGCTCAAGATCGACCGCTCCTTCGTGCTCGACATGCACCAGAGCGGCGAGTCGCTGGCGATGGTCCAGGCCATCATCGCGATGGCGCACAGCCTGCACATGGAAGTGATCGCCGAGGGCGTCGAGCATGCCGGACAGCTCGACGCGCTGCGCGCGGCCGGCTGCGACCAGATCCAGGGCTATTACTTCAGCAAGCCGCTGGCGGCCGACGCCTGCGCCGACTACCTGCGCCTGCACGCGGTGCCGGCGGCGAGGCGGGCGGCGTCGTGAGCGCTGCCCGCCGGCCGCCGGCGCGGGCAGCTCAGCCGGCTGGCCCGCCGCGCCCGCCCGGCCACGCGCCATCGTCGCCGAACGCCGCCGAGCGCGACGCCGTGCGCACCATGCCGAACGGCGAGATGTCGCGGCCGACGCAGCGCGAACTCAGGGCCAGGCTGTCGAAGCGGCCGAAGCCGTCGGCGACGCGGGCCGCCTCCCAGGACGCCGGCGGCGCATGGCCGGTCGCGCGTTCCCGTTCCAGCCGGTCCAGCCGCGCGTTCAGGGCCGCCACGGTGTCGCGCAGGCGCGCCAGTTCCGCATCCTTCTCGCGCAGCGCCTGCGCGTGACCGGCCAGCAGCACGCGCAGGCGGTCCTCGGCGTCCGCGTGCAGCCGGTCGGCCAGTTGCTCGACCATGGCGTGCAACGCGCGCCCGGTCTCCTGGCGCGCCTCCGCGCCGCCGCCGGCATCCTCGTCGCCCAGCTCCTTCAGGTGCCTGTGGATGGTCGACTTGGAGCCGGTGTCGCCGAGCGCATGGCGCACCGCATCCACGGACGGATGGCGGCCCTCGGCCAGCAGCCGGTCGCGGATGGTCCTGACCTGGGATTTCGTGAGTCCGGTGCGCGCCATGCTGCGTTTCCTCCTGGGGGTGGTCGGGCGTTCAGGAACTGGCCTGCTCGACCAGCGCGCGGTGCTGCGCCCGGTTCAGCTTCGGGTGCACGAACGGGATCGTCAGCATGGTGCTGCCCACCGCCATCAGCAGCAGCGCCGTGAACGTTTCGCTGGTGATGATACCCTTGTCGAGCAGGATGTTGGCGAAGATGATCTCGATCAGCCCCTTCGTCTGCAGCAGCCAGCCGATGATCGACGCCTCGCCGTCCTTCCATTTCAGCAGGCGCCCGGCGACGTGGGCGCCGGCCAGCTTGCCGCCGACCGAGGCGAACAGCAGCAGGCCGCCCACGAAGAACACCGAGGTGCCGCCGAGGTCCCACTTGGTGCGCAGGCCCGTGCTGAGGAAGAACACCGGCATCAGCACCAGCAGCACGTTCTTGAACAGGGCGTCCAGATGGTCCTGCTCGAACCAGCCGGCATCCATCACGACGCCGGCAAGGAAGGCGCCGACCATGAAGTGCAGGCCGGCCCAGTCGGCGCCGAAGGCGCAGGCGATCAGCCAGATCAGGGCCACGAACCAGCGGTCGGCGGCCGGCAGGCGCGCCATCAGGCGGCGGAACACGAAGGTCAGCGCGCCGAAGGCCAGCAGGAAGCCGAGCTGGCGGCCGACGCGGTCCCAATCCAGCATGATCAGCGCCAGCACGCCCCAGATGGCGACGTCGTCCAGGCTGGCGTAGCGCAGGATGCGCTGGCCCATCGGCTGGCGCAGGATGTCCAGCTTTTCCATCAGCAGCACCAGCACCGGCAGCGCGGTCACGGCGCAGGCCATGCCGGTACCCAGCGTGAACTGCCAGGTCGCGGCGTTCGGCCCCATCCAGCCAGGATAGGACACCAGCAGCAACGCGGCGGCGCAGCCGAACAGCAGCGGCGTGCACAGGGACAGGCCGGCCGTGGTGACGCTCTCGCGCCGGAACTGCCAGACTTTCTTCAGGTCGAGCTCGATCCCGGCCAGCATGACGAACAGCATCACGCCCCACTGCGCGATGCCGTTGAGGGTCTTCACCACGTCCGGATTGAAGACGAACTTGTGATATTCGGGAAAGGCCGCGCCCATCACGCCGGGACCGAGCACGATGCCCATGATGATCTGCACGATGGCGAGCGGCGCGACATAATCGGTCCTGAACAGGCGCCAGACGAGGTAGGGCGCGACGAAGATCAACAGCATGGCCAGCAAGAAAATTTCAGTGGTGCTCATAGGTCTCCTTTTATCGTTATGTATTTATCGTTATGCATTACGTAATAACGTAATGCATTCGATAATATCGGACAATTGCAAAATTCCAAAGATATTTTCTTGCCGCCCGCACGGCGAAGGTGCTCCCCAACCACACTCCCTTGTCTCGCCGACATCGTAAAGACTTTATGCAACGAATTTAACGTTGCGCATGCGAATCGCATTTGTACAATTGTGCCCTACCCATTACAATTGATTACAAACGTGACAAGGCAGCTTGCCAAATACCGGCAAGGCGCCCGCCCTTAACCACAGCAGGATAAGCAACAACAGAATGCGTTACTCGAGTAACCATAAGGCCGAAACGCGCAAGCGCATCATCGGCGAAGCGTCGCGCCGTTTCCGCAAGGACGGCATCGAAGGTACGGGGCTGGTGCCCCTGATGAAGGCGCTGGGCCTGACCCATGGCGGCTTCTATGCCCATTTCACGTCCAAGGACGCATTGGTCCAGGCGTCGCTCGAAGCCGCCGTCGGCGAGATGCTGGAACGCTGGCCCGACCCCAAGGACGGCGAGGAGCTGCGCGCCTTCGTCACCGACTACCTGTCGCCGCGGCATCGCGATAGTCCCGGCGAAGGCTGCCCGCTGACGAGCCTGAGCGCGGAGCTGGGCCTGCGCGGCACGCCCAGCCCCACCAGCGACGCGATGGTGGCGCGCATGGCCGAGCGCCTGGCCGGCAGCGACGTGCGCGCCGCCCCGCAGCAGCAGGGCATGGTGGCGCTGGCCGCCATGGTCGGCGCGATCGCGCTGGCGCGCGCGGTGTCCGACCGCGCCGCGTCGGACAGCATCCTCGAGGCAGTGCGCGCGGCCGTCCAGCCGCCGGCCGCCGAAGGCTGACGCCGCCCGCGCGGCGCCGGACCTGCCCCGCCCCGTGCGGGGCAGGTCCGGCTATTCCCGCGATTCCCGCTCGAGCACCCGCACCAGTTCCGCCGCCGGCAAGGCCCGCGCCAGCGGCGCCCCCTGCCCGGCCCACCAGGCGCCGAACTCGTGGATGCCGGACCTGGTCGCGGCCCCGTGCAACTGCTTGGCCGCGTCGTAGGCAACCGGATAGTCGGCCGGCGGCGGGCTGCCGGCCGCGGCGCCGTGGGCCATCAGGCGGGTGGCGATGCCGCGCGCCGGGCGGCCGGAAATGGCCGCGCTCAGGCGCGTCGTGGCGGCGCGCCCGCCCTGCAACAACGCGCGGTAGGCGTCGCCGGCAGCCGATTCCGGGCACAGGACGAAGGCGGTGCCGAGCTGCGCCGCCGCCGCGCCCAGGTCCAGCGCCGCGCGGATGCCCTGCCCGTCCATGATGCCGCCGGCCGTCACCACCGGGATGCCCACCTGCCTGACCAGCAGGCGCGTCAGCACCAGCGCGCTCAGGCCTTCGTCGGGCGCCTCCGGGTCGAACATGCCGCGATGGCCGCCGGCCTCGATGCCCTGGGCGACGATCGCATCGATGCCGGCGCGCTCGACCAGGCGCGCCTCGTCCAGGCTGGTGGCCGTCGCCATGAGGACGATGCCGGCCTGGCGCAGCGCCGCGATGCGCCCTGCATCCGGCAGCCCGAAGTGGAAGCTGACGACGGCCGGGCGGGTCTCCAGCAGCACCCTGAAACTGTCCTCGTCGTCGAGGAAGCTCGTGTAGATCTCGTCCAGCGCCGAGGGCGGCGGCGCCCCGGCCTCGGCGAACAGCGGCGCCAGGTGCGCGAGCCAGGCCGCCTCGCGGGCGGCGTCGCGCCGGGCCGGCGCGTGGCAGAACACGTTGACGTTGAACGGCCGGTCCGTCAGCGCGCGCGTGTCCTCGATCATGCGGCGCGCCTGGGCGGCGGCCACGGCGCCGATCGCGATCGATCCCAGCGCGCCGGCGCCGGCGACGGCCGCCGCCAGCGCCGGGGTCGAGACGCCGGCCATCGGCGCCTGGATGATGGGCAGCCCGATGCCGAGCCGGGCCAGGAATTGCTGGGATGCCGTCATGATTCTTCTCCAGATAATGAAATATGGATTACATTCTCAAAAATAGAATGATAAGATCATAGCATTCCAATCCGGGACACGTCATGGATATCGAGTCGCTTGTCATCTTCCGCACCGTCGCCGCCGAACTGAGCATCACCCAGGCCGCCGCCCGGCTGGGGCGCGCGCCGTCCAGCGTCACCACGCGCATCCAGCAACTGGAGGCGAACCTCGGCGCCGCACTGTTCGTCCGTACCGGCAAGCGCATGGCGCTGTCCGGCGCCGGCGCGCGCCTGCTCGACTATGCCGGACGCCTGCTGGCGCTGGAAGAGGAAGCGCGCCACGTGGTCAGCGGCGGACGCGACGGCGGCACGCTGCGCATCGGCAGCATGGAAAGCACGGCCGCCAGCCGCCTGCCGTCCCTGCTGGCCGGCTACCACGTGCGCCATCCGGGCACGCGCCTGCAACTGGGCACCGGTCCCAGCCGCCAGTTGGTCGAGCGCCTGCTCGCCGGCCAGCTCGACTGCGCCTTCGCCGCCCCGGCGCCGGCGCTGGGCGGCGCCGCCGGCCTGGCGGAGCTGGGCCTGCGCATGCGTCCCGTCTGGACCGAGGAACTACTGCTCCTGCTGCCGGCGAGCGAGGCCGGCGTGCGCGACCCGCGCGCGCTGCGCACCCGCTCGCTGGCCGCCTTCCCGGCCGGCTGCACCTACCGCCAGCGCGCCGAGGAACTGCTCGGCGTCGCCGCGACGCCCGGCTGGGCGATCCAGGAAATGGCGTCCTACCACGCCATGGTCGCCTGCGTGGCGGCCGGCGCCTGCGTGACCGTGCTGCCCGCGAGCGTGCTGGCGCTGGCCGCCGCGCCCGGCCTGCCCACGCTGGCCGCCGGACGCATCGACACCTGCCTGCTGTGGCGCGACGGCTACGACGTGCCGGCGTTCCAAGGGCTGCTCGCGCTGCTGGAACCACACGACGGCGCAGGCCAGGCGCCGGCCTAGCCGCCCGCCCGCGCCACCTCGGCGCCGCCGAACACCAGTTGCTGCACCATCGACTGGCCGACGAAGCGCTGCGGGAAGATCGGCGCCGGGCGGCTGGCCGCGTCCAGGCGCGCCACATGACCCTCGTCCAGGACCACGTCCAGCGCGCCCAGGTTGTCGAGCGCCTGCGCCAGCGTACGTGCGCCGATCACGGGCGCCGTCACGGCCGGGTTCAGCAAGGTCCAGGCCAGCGCCACCTGCGCCGCGGTCGCACCGACCTCGCCCGCCACCGCCGCCACCTCCCGGGCGATGGCCAGCGAGGTCTCGTTCAACAGGCCGGACGAGGCGATGATGCCCTTGCGCGTGGCGGCGACGGCGCGCTCGCCCTGCGTGTCGAGGTCGTCCTTGCCGTACTTGCCGCTCAGGATGCCGCCGCCCAGCGGCGACCACGGCATCACGCCCAGGCCCAGCGCACGCGCCATCGGCACCAGTTCGTGCTCGACGCTGCGCTCGACCAGGCTGTACTCGATCTGCAGCGCCACCAGGCGCGACCAGCCGCGCAGCTCGGCGATCGTCTGCAGTTGCGCCACGCGCCAGGCCGGGGTGTTGCAGATGCCCAGGTACAGTACCTTGCCGGCGCGGACCAGGTCGTCCAGCGCGCGCAGCACTTCGTCGGGCGGCGTCGTGTCGTCCCAGGCGTGCAGGTGCAGCAGCTCGATGCGGTCGGTGCCGAGCTGGCGCAGGCTCTGCTCGACCGAGCGCACCAGGTTCATGCGGTGGTTGCCGCCCGCATTCGGGTCGCCCGCCTGGCGCGCCATCGTGAACTTGGTCGACAGGACGATGCGCTCG
>DAMAFT010000005.1:8756-20299 GCA_031995805.1 Massilia sp. | reverse complement strand
GCTGTCGCTGGGCGAGCCGCCGGCCACGCGCGGCTATCCGCCGTCGGTGTTCTCGCACCTGCCGCAGCTGGTCGAATCGGCCGGCAACGGCGAAGGCGCCACCGGCAGCATGAGCGCCATCTACACGGTGCTGGCCGAGGGCGACGACCAGCAGGACCCGGTGGTGGACAGCGCGCGCGCCATCCTCGACGGCCACATCGTGCTGTCGCGCGAACTGGCCGAGCGCGGCCACTACCCGGCCATCGACGTGGCCCAGTCGATCAGCCGCTGCATGGCCCAGGTGGTGGCGCCCGAGCACGCGCTGGCCGCGCGCAAGCTGAAGGCCGCGCTGGCGAAGCATGCGCGCGTGCGCGACCTGATCCCGCTCGGCGCCTACCAGCCCGGCGCCGATCCGGAAACCGACCGCGCCGTGAAGCTGCACCCGCACATCGAAGCCTTCCTGTGCCAGGGCACGCGCGAGGACGCCCCGTTCGCCCCCTGCATCGACCAACTCAAGGCGCTGATGGCATGAGCAAGGAAAACACGATCCGCAGCCTGGGCACGCTGGTGCGCCTGCGCGGCACCGAAGTCGAGCGCCTGCAGGCCGACCTGGCGAAACAGGAAGCCGTGCGTGCGCGCTATGCGCACAGCGTGGCGACGCTGGTGGCGCTGGCCGAGGGCAGCAGGCCGTCCGGGGCGCAGACGTCGGCCAGGGCGGGCGCGCAGCCGCTGTCGCCGGCGCTGGCGCTCAACTGCGGCGACTACAAGCAGGCCGTGTTCGCGCTGGCCGACACCCATCGCACCGACCTGCACCTGCACGAGGCCAACATGGCGGTTTCGCAGCGCAAGCTCGAACAGGCATGGACGCGCCGCGAACTGCTGGGCAAGGTGCTCGAACGCCACGAGGAGGCGTTCGCGCGCGAGCAGGAACGCGGGCAGCGCAAGCGCGAAGACGACGTCGCCACGCAATCGTGGCTGGCCGGCCGCGCCGGCTGAGTCGGAACGCAAACGAAGAACAAGGACAAGGAGCAAACATGGCAAGCGCAATCACCGCACCGACCTACGATCCGACCGCCACCGCGAGCGCGCTGGCGGACAAGACCGTGTCGGGACTGGACACCAAGATCAAGGCCCAGCAGACCGCGACCGCGGCGACCGCCAAGGGCCTGCAGACGCTGAGCTCGGCGATCTCGGCGTTCCAGTCCTCGCTGGCCTCGCTGACCGGCGTCGGCAAGACGCTGCTGGCCTCCAGCGCCACCCTGTCCGACGCCACGCTCGCCACGGCCAGCGCCAAGGCCCAGGCCGCGGCCGGCAGCTACAGCGTGTTCGTCAAGCAGGTCGCCACCGTCGGCCAGGTATCGTACGACGGCGTGGCCGCCGATACCGCGGTCCCGGGCGGCAAGCTCACCGTGCGCCTGGCCGACGAAAGCGGCAACCCGGATGCCCCGGATCCGGTCACCTTCGACGTCGACCTGTCGGCCGCCGCCGATACCGACAAGGACGGCAAGCTGAGCGTGCGCGAACTGGCCGCCGCCATCAACCAGGCGCCCGACAACAAGGGCCAGGTCTCGGCCGGCATCGTCACCATCGACGGCCAGGCGCGCCTGGTGCTGACCTCGAAGAACACCGGCGCGGCCAACACGATCTCGCTGGACACGGCCGGCCTGAGCGACGACACCCTGGCCGACAGCCTGGCCGCGCGCACCATGGTGTCGCAGGCGCGGGACGCGATCCTCATGTTCGGCGGCGAGGGCGGCACGGCGATCCAGCAGTCGTCGAACACCTTCACCAACATCGACGGCGTGGCGCTGACGGTCACGCGCGCCCAGGCCAGCGGCGCCACCCCGCTGACCATCACCGTGGCCAAGGACGACAGCACCACCGCCAAGAACGTGCAGGCCTTCCTCGATGCCTACAACAAGCTCAAGACGACGATCGACGACCTGACGGCGGCGGCGGACAAGACGGCCGGCACGGTCGCCGGCGCATTCGCCAGCGACTCGGGCGTCATGGCGCTGCAAAGCCGACTGGTGTCGGCGCTGCGCCCGGCCGGCAGCGCCTCGCTGGCCGCGTTCGGGATCACGGCGGCCCGCGACGGCACGCTGCGCCTCGACACGGACCGCCTGGCCAAGCAGATGAACACCGATCCGGATGGCCTGCAGAAGCTGATCGGCTCGGCCGCCACGAGCGCGCCGAGCGGCGTGGCCGGCTCGCTGGGCACCTACCTGAACCTCTGGAGCAACAGCACCAACGGCCAGCTCAAGACCCGCACGGATGCCAACAACAAGGCGCAGGCGGCGACCACCGACCTCAGCACCAAACGCGACGACACCTGGAACGCCGCCTATGCGCGCTACCTGAAGCAGTACACCGACCTGCAGAACCTGCAGGCGACCATGACCCACAACCTGACCCTGTTCGACTCGCTGTTCGGCAGCGACAAATCCTGAGAGAACACCCATGTCCTATCAAGAAGCCTACAGCAGCTATCACGCGACCAGCCTGGACGCGCAGACGTCGCGCGCCTCGCCGATCGAACTGGTGCTGCTGCTCACCGACGGCCTGCTCGACGAACTGGCCCGCGCGCGCGCGCACATCGTGGCCAAGCGCTACGAGCAGCGCGCCGCCAGCATCAACAAGTGCGTCGACATCATCAACGGCCTGTCCAGCTCCCTCGACTTCGAGAGCGGCGGCCAGGTGGTCGGCAACCTGGCCAACCTGTACGATTTCTGCGCCAACCACCTGCACGGCGCCGGCATCAAGCAGGATCCGAAGATGATCGACGAGGTCGTGAAGGTCATGACCTCGATCCGCGCCGGCTGGGCCGGCGTCCAGGCGCGCAATGGATAAAGCGCGCACGGGGGACGTCGACGGCGCGCGCCGCGCACGCCTGCTGGCCATCGGCGATGCGCTGCAGGCCACGGCCGCGGCGGCCGACTGGGACCGGCTGGGCGAGCTTGCGCGCGCCCTGGCGCCCACCCTGCGCGCGCTGGCCGCGCGCGGCCCCTGGAATGCGGCCGAACGCGTTGCCCTGCAGCGCCTGCGCGGCCAGCACGACGCGGCCGCGCAGGCGCTGGGCGTGGCCACCGATGCCCTCGGCGCCCGCCTGGAAACGATGTACGCGAACAAAGAAGGCTGGCTCGCCTACGCGACGCACAGCGAAACCGAATCCGGCGCAAGCCCCGAATGACCATGATGCTTTCTACTGCAGTTTCGACCACGCCCGCCCCGTCGGCAACGGCAACGCCGGCGGTGGCGCCGGCCGCGCCCGGCGGCGTCCCGGCCCCCGGCGACCTCGCCGTGCCGGGTGCGCCGGCGCCGGCCGTCCAGCCCTTCGCGCAGTGGCTCGGCCAGCAACTCGGCAGCGCCGCGCCGGCGCTGCCGGCCGACCTGGCCACCGTCCCGGCCGCCGGCCGGCCCGCCGACCCGTCCAGTGCCGGCGCCGGCATGCCGGCGCCGGCCGCGCTGCCAGCCGGCATGCCCGACGCGGCCGCCGTCCAGGCGCCGCTCGCCGGCGCGGCCAGGCCGGCGCCGCCGGCCGGCGCCGCTGACGCTGACGCCGACACCGGCGCCGACGACGCCGCCGCCCCGGCCGTCGCGCCGGACGGCGCCCTGCTGGCCGCCATGGCGATGCCGTTGATGCCGCTGTCGCCCGCCCAGGTCGCGCAGGCGCTGCAGGCCGTCCAGGGACGCCAGGACCAGTCCGGCGCCGCCTCCACGCGCGCCGACGCCGCTCCCGCCGCAGCCGCCGCGGTCGGCACCGTCGCCGATGCCGGCCAGGACGGTGCACGCCGCCTCGCCGCGCTCCCGCCGGCGCTGGCGGCCGCGAACCCGGCGCTCCAGGCGGCCGCCCGCCCGGCGCCGCCGGCCGCGCCCGCCGCCGCGCCGGCCGCCCCCGCCACGTCCGTCACTTCCGCCGCGTCCGCCACGCCCGCCGTGCAGGCTGCGCCGCAGGATGGCGCCGTGCGCCTGGCCGTGCGCGCCGATGCGGGCAACGCAGGCCAGGACGGCGATGCCACCCAGGGCGGCCAGGGCAATGCCCAGCAATCCACACCGTCCGCCCCCCTGGTGGCGGGCAGCGCGCCGGCCGTCCAGGCGGGCACTTCGCTGCCGGCCGACACGGTCAAGCTGGCCGGCCCGCCGACGGCGTGGCGCCAGAGCCTGCACGAAGCGCTGGGCGAACGCCTCAACGTCCAGGTCGGCCGCAACGTCGAACAGGCGGTGATCCGCCTCGAGCCGCCGCAGCTGGGCCGCATCGACATCGCGATCCGCCACAGCGCCGGCACGCTCGAGGTGACCATCTCGGCCAGCAACGGCGAGGTGCTGCGCCAGCTGCAGGCCGTCGGCGACAACCTGCGCAACGACCTGGCGCAACGCCAGTACAGCGAGGTCGCCGTGACGGTGACGCCGACGCCGAAGAACGGCGCCGCGCCGTTCGGCGACCCGCAGCAGCAGGGCCGCGGCCGCCAGCAGGAACGCGAGCAGGACGAATCGGCGCCCGGACGCGCGCTGGCCGAAGCCGGCAATCCGGGTTCCCTGTTTTCCCTCGGCGGACGCGATTGAACGCCGGGCCCGGCGAATACCAGAGAGTTACAGTGAGTTAGAACGATGAACAGCAAAGTCAAAATGATCGTCGCCATCGCCGGCGCCGTGGTCGTCAGCGCCGCCGCTGCCGGCGGCGCCGTGTGGTGGTTCATGCCGAAGCCCGCGGCGGCGGCCGGCGCGGAGGGCAAGAAGGAGAAGGCCGAGGCGGAAAAGCCGAAGGAAGGCAAGCCGCTGAAATACGTCACGCTGGAAAAGGTGATCGTGATGCTGCGCCGCGATGCCGACAGCGCGGACACCCACTACCTGTCGACCGACCTGGTGCTGTCCACCGAGGCGTCCAAGGAAAAGGAAACCAAGGAAAACCTGCCGCTGCTGCGCAGCCTGGCCGTCAGCACGCTGTCGACCTACACGATGGCGGATGCGTCGAAGATGACGGTCAAGGAGTATGCGGAGAACCTGAACAAGGCCTTCGACGAGAACTACGAAGACAACCATACCGAAAAGCCCTTCGTGCAAGTCATGATCGGCAAGCTGATCATCGAATGACGATGTTCCACAGCGGAGAATGACGTGGCCTACATGAGCGACTACGCCGACAGCTACGCCGGCAGCGAATATGCCGACGCCGCCGTGCACGCGGCCATGAGCGAGAAGGAAGAGCAGCGCCACCTGCTGGCCTACGCGCCCCTGGTCAAGCGCATCGCGCGCCAGCTCGGCTCGCAGGTCTCGGGCGCGATGGGACGCGAGGACATGGAGCAGATCGGGCTGATGGGCCTGCTCGAAGCGCTGCGCCGCTACGGCGCGCCCGACACCGGCTTCGCCAGCTATGCCTCGCTGCGCGTGCGCGGCGCCATCCTCGACGAGCTGCGGCGCCAGGACTGGCGCCCGCGCGCGGTGCGCCAGGAAAGCCACAAGATGCGCGACGCCGTGCGCGCGCTGACGCGCCGCCTGGGCCGCGAGCCGAACGACAAGGAAGCGGCCGAGGCGCTCGGCCTGTCGCAGGACGAGTGGCGCCAGTTCCTGCTGGACGACGTGGCCGAGGAGCTGCTCAGCTTCGACGACGTGCTGCAGGAAGCCACCGAGCAGCAGCACAGCACGCCGGGCCCGGAACAGCAGTTCATGGTGCGGCGCAGCCTGGAGCAGGCGCTCGGCGCGCTCAACGAAAAGGAACAGCGCGTGATCCAGATGATCTACGAGTTCGAGCTCAGCTACAAGGAAATCGCCGCGGTGCTGGACCTGTCCGATGCCCGCGTGTGCCAGCTGAACAAGAGCGCGCTGGCCAAGATGAAAGCCGCGCTGGCCCAGGCCTGACGCGCATCGACGAACAAGAAAGGTAACAACCATGCAAATCCTTGGCATCCTGATCGTGCTGGGCGCCGTGTTCGGCGGCTACATGATGATGGGGGGTACGGCCCTCGCCATCTGGCAGCCCAACGAGCTCATCGTCATCTGCGGCGCCGCCCTCGGCGCCCTCGTGCTGGCCAATCCCAAGCACGTGCTGGTCGAAATGCTGGGCCAGATGAAGAAAATCGTCGGCAAGCACAAGCACGACTCGGAATTCCAGCGCCAGCTGCTGCTGCTGATGTACGAACTGCTGCAGACCGCCGCCGGCGGCCTGAAGGCGCTCGACGCCCACGTCGAGGCGCCGAAGGAAAGCCCGATGTTCCAGCGCTACCCGCTGGTCCTGGAAGAACCGAAGCTGCTGGCTTTCATCGTCGACAACTTCCGTCTGATGGCCATGGGCAAGATCAACGCGCACGAGCTGGAAGGCGTGCTCGAGCAGGAACTGGAAGCCATCCACGAAGAGCTGTCGCAACCGGCCAAGTCGCTGCACAAGGTGGCCGAGGGCATGCCGGGCTTCGGCATCCTGGCCGCGGTGCTAGGCATCGTGATCACCATGAACTCGGTCGGCGAAGGCGCCGACACCGCCGAGATCGCGGAACACATCGGCGCCGCGATGGTCGGCACCTTCATCGGCATCTTCTTCTGCTACGGCGTGCTGGACCCGATCTCCGGCATGATGAAGCAGCTGGTCAATTCGGAAGCCTCGACGATGGAAACCGTCAAGGTCGTGCTGTGCACGCACGTGGCCGGCAAGCCGCCGCTGCTGGCGATCGACGCCGGCCGCCGCCTGATCCAGCTGAACACCAAGCCCAGCTTCGCCCAGCTGGAAGCCTGGATCAACGCGATGTCCGACGGCGACGACGCCGGCGCGGCCAAGCGCAAGGCCTAAGCGGAGCATCCTGTGCAAGCGAACAAGAAAGGCGCCGACAAGCACCACGAAGCGACGATCGTCAAGCGCGGCGGCGGCAAGCACCACGACGACGAGCACGGCGGCGCCTGGAAGGTGGCCTTCGCCGACTTCTGCATGGCGCTGATGGCGCTGTTCCTGGTGCTGTGGCTGATCGCCTCGCGCGACGCCGCCCAGGCCAAGAAGATCGTGCGCGACAACATGGCCAGCGGCCTGATCGAAGGCACCGGCGGCCGGCCCGAGCTCACCAGCAGCCCGAGCGGCAGCCTGATCGAACGGTTCCAGCTGCCAAGAAGTAACGGCGGCGCCACCGGACCGAACGCCGGTGCCCAGCAGACCGTGCGCACCCGCTACGAATCGCCGTCGGAACTGGCGGCGCTGGCCCATGCGCTGGAAAAGATGAGCGCCGACGCCGGCCTGTCGTCGAACCTGGCCGCGGTGGTCACGCCGAACGGCTTGCGCGTGATGCTGCACGACACCGACCGCCAGGGCATGTTCGTGCGCGGCAGCCCGCTGCCGACCGACCGCTTCGCCAAACTGTTGCGCGCAATGGCCCCATTGTTCGAAAAAATGGAAAATCAGATGTTGATTGTGGGCCATACGGATTCCTTGCAGTACACTTATAAAGGTCCGAACGGTTACTCCAACTGGAGCCTGTCGACCAATCGCGCGCTGGCCGCGCGCGGCGAACTGCTGAGCGGCGGCATGCGCAGCCAGAGCGTGCTGCAGCTGGTCGGCATGGCCGACCAGGCGCCGCTCGACGCCAGCAAGCCCGATGCCGCCATCAACCGCCGCATCGAACTCCTGATCCTGACTACCGCCCAGGCCGCCAGCGTGACGGCCATGTTCGGTACCCCGCAAGAAGGCGAGTCCCTGAGCAAGGACGTGACGGTCTCCAAGCCGGGCGGGGAAGCGATGCGGGAATTGCGCGGCCAACTGGCGGACAAACCATGACGATCCAATCGAAATCCAGAGGACAACGCATGAAGATCACCAGCGTCTCCACGCCTTCCATCCAGGTCAGCCCGCAGGCGGGCGCGGCCGCGCCGGCGCCTGCCGCGACGGCCGCCGCGTCCGACGCCGCGCTGGAATCGGCCGTGCTGCAGCCGGCCCAGGCCGCGCTGCGCGCCCTGCCCGACTTCGACGCCGCCCGCGTGTCCGAGCTGCGCGACGCCCTGGCCAAGGGCGAGCTGCCGTTCGACGCCGGCCGCCTCGCCGGCCTGATCCAGCGCTTCCACGGCGGCGGCAAGGCGTGACCGGCATGACTGCGCCCCGCATGACCCGCGACCAGGCGGTGGCCCGCCTGCTGGACGGCATCCAGGCCGACCTCGGCGCCTGCGGCGCCATCCGCACCCTGCTCGAACGCCAGTTCGAGGCCGCGCTGCGCCACCGCGGCACCGAGCTGGCAGAACTGGCCGGGCGGCTCGTGCCCGAGCTCGACGCGATGGAACAGCGCCGCGTGCAGCGCGTGCAGCTGGTGCGCGCCCTGCTCGGCCCGGAAGCCACGATGGACGACCTGTTCCCGAAGCTGGACGGGGCCCGCCGCGCCGCCGCCAGCGGCGCCTGGCGCCAGCTCGAGGCCCTGGTGCGCGACTGCAAGGACGCGACCGCCCGCAACGGCAACCTGATGGCCGAGCAATATTCGACCATGCAGCGCCTGCTGCACGGCGAGGACCAGACCTATGCGCCACGCTGAGTTTTCCGCGATCCCCGCGCTGGCGGCGACCGCCCCCACCCGCGCCACGGCGCCGCTGGCCAACGGCGGTGGCACCTCCGGCTTCGCCGGCCTGTTCGGCGACGTGCAGGGCGAAGTGGCGGACTTCATCCAGAACGGTGGTGGCGGCGGCTTCGCATCCGCCACCACCCTGAACCCGGAGGGCAGCCTGTGGGCCGCGCGCAGCCAGGAAGCGGCGGCGACCGGCATCGTCGGCGACGCCGACGCCGCGCCCGACCAGCAGGCCTTCCTCGACAGCATTGCCCCGTGGGCCAGGGAAGCGGCCGCGCGGCTGGGCGTGGCGCCGGAACTGGTGTCCGCCCACGCGGCGCTGGAATCGGGCTGGGGCCAGCGCCCGCTGCGCAATGCCGACGGCAGCTCGACCAACAACCTGTTCGGCATCAAGGCCGGCGCCGCCTGGCGCGGCGACGTCGCCGAATCCGGCACCACCGAATACGTCGGCGGCGCCGCGCTCAAGACCAGCGCGCGCTTCCGCTCCTATCCGGACCAGGCCAGCGCCTTCCGCGACTATGCGCAGATGCTGATCGACAATCCACGCTTCCGCGGCGCGCTGGGCACGGGCAGCGACGCGCGCGCCTTCGCCGGCGCGCTGGCCAAGGGCGGCTATGCCACGGATCCCGCCTATGCGGCCAAGCTGGCGCGCCTGGCGGGCAAGCTGCAGGGCATCAGCGGTTGACCGGCATGTCGATGGGCTCGACCGTTCCGCTCGCGGCCACGCGCATGCGCACCACCTGGCCGCTGGCGGCATTGCGCACGCGGATCACGGCGCCCCTGGCGCCGGCGTCGAGCGCCTCGCCGGCCATGCTGATTTCGATGCCGTCGCGGCGCGCGACCATCGTCACGGCATCGCCGCGCTTGACCAGCACCGGGCTGCTGAGCTGGCCGCTGCGCAGGATGTCTCCTGGACGCAACATGCGACGCGACATTTGTCCGACCGCATCTTCGGGTGTCGTGACCGGATCGGCAACGTTCGACACGTCGCGCCGCGCGATCGTGACTTGTGCATCGGTCAAGGGTTCGCCGGCCGCGACCGGTGCCGCGGCGATCGCCACCATCGCCGTCACGCGGGCCCGCACGATGTATTCGAAACGCCAACCGGGGGTGTCGGCGCAGCGCGCCAAAAAGCGCATCCGCTGGGGAGAACGGGTGTCGAGCGCCTCGATCGCGACGTCTTGCGCGCACGGCGGGGCGGCGCGCGTGGTCACGACGGCGACGTCGAATTGCGGTTCGGTCAAGCCGGAAGCGGCCATCTGCCGGTCCAGTTCGGCGCGCGCGGCTTGCTCGATTTGCACCGCGATCGGCGGCTGCGCGGCCCGCGCATCGGCCGGAAACAGGACCGGAAACAGCGCAACTGCCGAAACGACAAGGGTTGCCTTACAGAAAGCAGTCATTAGAGAATAGCGGCTGAAAAGCCAGATTCTAACCAATTCATTGCCGGGGGTAACGCTTCCCCTGCACCACACGACGGAGGTTCCGCACATGACGATCAATTTCAAGGACGCGCTGGGGGTGCACGCCGACACGCTCGCCTTGCGTGCCGAGCGCACCAAGGTGCTGGCGGCGAACATCGCCAACGAGAGCACGCCGGGCTTCACGGCGCGCGACGTCGACTTCGGCGCCATGTTGCAGGAACGCATCGATAGCGACAATGGCGAGCTGACGCTGGGCGAGGGCGAACCGTTGTACCGCGTGCCCTTCCACCCGAGCGCCGACGGTAATACGGTCGAGATCGGCGTCGAGCAGGCCGCGTTCTCGCAGAACGCGTCGGACTTCCAGACCAGCCTGACCTTCGTCAACATGCAGATCCGCGGTATCGCCAAGGCGATCAACGGCCAGTAACCCACAGGAACCGACATGGGCTTCAAGGACATTTCCCAGATCGCCGGCTCGGCGATGGCGGCGCAGACGGTGCGCCTGAACACGATCGCCAGCAACCTGGCCAACGCCGATTCCGCGGCCGGCTCGGAAGCCGAAGCCTATCGCGCGCGCAAGCCGGTGTTTTCCACCGTCATGGGCAGCCAGGCCGGCGGCGCCGTGCAGATCCTCGACGTGGTGCAGAGCGCCGAGCCGCTGCGCCGCGCGCACGAGCCGGACAATCCGAAGGCGGATGCCGACGGCATGGTCTATTACACCAACGTCAACGAAGTCGCCGAGATGGCCGACATGATGTCGGCCTCGCGCGCCTTCGAGACCAACGTCGAGGTGCTGGGCCGCATCAAGTCGATGCAGCAATCGCTGCTCAAGCTGGGAGAAAGCTGATCATGGCCGTCACCAACCAGACTTCCGGCACCCAGTACAACACCACCGGCACCGGCACCGACAAGGTGTCCACGCAGGCGTCGACCGATCCCAACCGCGACATGTTCACCAAGCTGCTGGTGGCCCAGATCCAGAACCAGGATCCGCTGTCGCCGCAGGACCCGACCCAGTTCGTCAACCAGCTCTCGCAGCTGTCGCAGACCGAGGCGCTGCAGAACCTGGCCTCGCTGACCAGCGCCAACGCCAGCGTGCTGTCCAGCCTGCAGACGCTGACGCTGGGCGGCCAGGTCGGCTCCGCCGTGACCGTGCAGACGGATACGGTCAAGCTGGACGGCAACACGGTCACCGGCAACGTCAACCTGAGCGGCATCAGCGCCGGCACCACCCTGGTGCTGACCGGCACGGACGGCCGCGAGACCACGATCGACCTGGGCGCGCACGGCGCCGGCGCCCAGTCGTTCACGATCGATCCGGACGCCCTCGGCCTGGCGCCCGGCACCTACAAGATCGCCGCCAAACCGTCCGACGGCAGCGCACCGGCGATCGAAGTGACCGCGCGCCTGAACAGCGTACGCGTCGGCAGCACCGGCGTGGTGCTGCAGGTGGCAGGCCTTGGCGACGTCGATCCCTCGTACGTCACGGGTTTCAACGGCAAGACGGGTTCCTGACGGAACCTCCATCCTCTACCGCTTTACAGATTTAAGGAATCGACATGAGCTTCGACATCGCACTGTCCGGCATCCAGGCCATCAACGAACAGCTGAACACCGTCTC
>DAMAFT010000005.1:0-8746 GCA_031995805.1 Massilia sp. | reverse complement strand
TCTCCAACAACATCGCCAACGCGGCGACCTACGGCTTCAAGAGCAGCCGCGCCAACTTCTCGTCGGTGTACGCGGGAACCCGCGCGAACGGCGTGGAGATCGGCTCGATCACCCAGACCATCAGCCAGAACGGCAGCAACGTCACCACCGGCCGCGGCCTCGACGCCGCGATCAACGGCCGTGGCTTCTTCATCAGCCGCGACCTGCAGGGTGGCACCAGCTACAGCCGCGTGGGCATCTTCGCGGCCGACACCACCGGCTACCTGATCGACAGCAACGGCAAGCGCGTGCAGGGCTACGGCCCGTCCAACGGCGGCGCGCTGGGCGCGATGGGCGACATCGAAATCCCGACCGGCCAGATCCCGGCCGTCGCGACCGGGAACATCAACTACGTCGGCAACCTGTCGGCCGACTGGAAAGTGCCGGGCACCACCACCGATGCCGACGGCAAGGAGATCGTCGTGCCGGTCGAGTTCGATCCTGCGAACAGCAAGAGCTACAACCAGGTCAAGCAGTCGATCGTATACGACTCGCTGGGTACCCAGCACACCCTGTCGGCCTACTATATCGCCGATGGCGAAGGCTCGATCGACGTCAAGTATTCGTTCGACGGCGGCGAGGCGACCGATGGCGACAAATTGACGTTCGACAGCAACGGCAAGCTGGCCGCGGCCACCAAACCGTACGCCATCAAGTACACGGGCACCAACGGCGCGGCCGACGGCGAATTCACGATCGACTACACCGGCACCACCCGCCTCGCCGGCACCGCCACCACCACCACCAACCGCAGCGACGGCTACGCCTCGGGCGCCTTCGTCGGCGTCGAGATGGCGGAGGACGGCTCGCTGGTGGCCAAGTACAGCAACGACCAGTCGCAGGTGGTGGGCACCATCGCCATCGCCACCTTCGCCAACGAAGGCGCGCTGACCGCGACCAGCGACACGTCCTGGACCGCCAACGCCAGCTCCGGCGACGCCCTGTACAACACCCCGGGCGTGGGCCTGGCGGGCAAGCTGAGCACGGGTTCGCTGGAAGGCTCGAACGTGGACATCACCTCGGAACTGGTCGGCCTGATGACCTCGCAGCGCAACTACCAGGCCAACTCGAAGGTGCTGTCGACCGAGAGCCAGATGATGCAGTCGCTGATGCAGGCGATGTAAGCCCCGACGCACCATGGATAAACTGATCTTCACGGCGGCGTCCGGCGCCGAGCGCCTGATGCGCGCCCAGCAGGTCCACGCCAACAACCTGGCGAACCTGGACACCTCGGGCTTCCGCGCCAGCATGGAAACCTCCGGCAACGTCGAGCTGGGCGGCTTCGGCTACGACGACCGCCACCTGGCGACGATCCAGGCCGACACCATCGCGACGCGCGCCGGCAGCGTGCGCGAGACCGGCCGCCCGCTCGACGTGGCGATCGGCGGCCAGGGCTACCTCGCCGTGCAGTACGGCGACGGCGAAGCCTATACCCGTTCGGGCGAGATCGCGATCGGCGCCGACGGCGCGCTGTCCGTGCACGGCCGGCCGCTGCTGGGCGAAGGCGGCCCGATCGTCCTGCCGCAGCATACCGCGGTGGAGATCGGCACCGACGGCACGATCTCGATCCTGACCGACGGCGCGGTCCAGATGCAGGTGGTCGACAAGCTGCGCCTGGTGAATGCCGAAGGCGCGCAGCTGACCAAGAACGAAGCCGGCCTGCTGGTGTCGCGCGACGGCGCCGACCTGGCGCCGGATCCGAACGTGACCGTGCGCCCGCGCGCCCTCGAGGGCAGCAACGTCTCGGCGGTCGAGGAAATGGTCGCCACCATGAGCCTGAACCGCAGCTTCGAGATCCAGATGAAGCTGTTCCAGGCCAGCGACAAGATGAACGAAGCGGGCAACCGCCTGATCGGCGGCGCGTAAGCGCCCCGCCACCGCACAGAGAACGAGAGAGAACACCATGAATCCAGCAATGTGGATCAGCAAGACCGGCGTGCAGGCCCAGGACGCCAAGCTGCAGGCCATCGCCAACAACCTGGCCAACGTGAACACGGTCGGCTTCAAGCGCGACCGCGTCGTGTTCGAGGACCTGTTCTACCAGGTCGACAAGCAGCCGGGCGCCCAGACCGCCGACAACACGGTCACCAACGGCACCCAGCTCGGCAACGGCACGCACATCGTCGGCACCCAGAAGGTCTTCACCAACGGCAGCCTGCAGACCACCAGCCAGCCGCTCGACGTCGCCATTTCCGGCAACGGCTTCCTGCAGGTGCGACGCCCGGACGGCACCCCGGCCTATACCCGCGCCGGCCAGCTGCAGCCCGACCAGAACGGCATCCTGGTGAACGCCCAGGGCCTGCCGCTGGTGCCGCAGATCACCATCCCGAACAACGCCACCAGCGTCACCATCGGCGAGAACGGCATGGTCAGCGCCACCATCCCGGGCCAGCTGGCCCCGGCCGAGCTGGGCCAGCTGACGCTGACCACCTTCGTCAACCCGGCCGGCCTGCAGGCGCTGGGCGAGAACCTGTTCCAGGAGACCGCCGCCAGCGGCAACCCGAACGAGGGCCAGCCGGGCACCGCCGCCTTCGGCAAGCTCAAGCAGGGCGCGCTGGAAGGCTCGAACGTCCAGGTCGTGGAAGAGATGGTCGACATGATCGCGGCCCAGCGCACCTACGAGATGAACACCAAGGTGCTGTCGGCGGCCGACAACATGCTGCAGTACCTGTCGCAGGCGGCGCGCTGATCATGACACGCTTCGCCATCGCCGGCCTGCTGGCAGCCGCGGCGCTGCTGGCCGGCTGCGCCGCGCGCGTGCCGCTGAACGCCGCGCCCGCCCCCGACCCGTTCGACCTGCCGCAGGCGCAGGGGGTACGGCACGGCAGCGCGGGCGGCGTGTTCAGCGCCGACACCGTCTCGCTGACCTCGGACGCGCGCGCGTTCCGCACCGGCGACGTGGTCACGGTCATCCTGCAGGAGACCACCCAGGCCAGCAAGAAGGCCGGCACCAGCTTCAGCAAGGGTTCCAGCGTGGGCGTCACCCCGCTCGGCGCGCTCGGCAAGACCTTCGGCAAGACCGGCATCGACATCAGCGCCGACCGCAGCTTCCAGGGCGATTCCACCAGCACCCAGCAGAATGCGCTCAGCGGCGCGGTCACCGTGATCGTGCAGGAAGTGATGCCGAACGGCCTGCTGCGCGTGGCCGGCGAAAAGCGCCTGCAGCTGAACCAGGGCGAGGAATTCCTGCGCCTGAAGGGCTACCTGCGCGCCGCCGATATCGACAGCAACAACCAGGTGTCGTCGCTGCGCGTGGCCAATGCCCGCATCGCCTATTCCGGCCAGGGCACGCTGGCCGAGGCCAATTCGCCCGGCTGGCTGACCCGGTTCTTCACCGGCCCCCTGATGCCGTTCTGAGGACGACATGATCCATCCATTCCGCATCGCCGCCTTCGCCCTCGCCCTTACCCTCGCCGCGACCGGCGCCACGCCGCCGGCCGGCGCCGCGCCGGCCGCGGTGAAACCGTCCGCCACCGCGGCGGCCGCGGCGCTGCCCATGACCCGCACCCAGCCGCTGCGCAACATCGCCAGCGTCGAAGGCGTGCGCGAGAACCCGCTGGTCGGCTACGGCCTGGTGGTCGGCCTGAACGGCAGTGGCGACTCGACCCAGGTGAAGTACTCGAGCCAGTCGGTGGTCAACCTGCTCAAGCAGTTCGGCGTCAAGATGCCCGAGGGCGAGGATGCCAAGAACAAGAACGTCGCCGCCGTCATGGTGTCGGCCGTGTTCCCGCCCGGCTACCGGCGCGGCCAGGCGATCGACATCACCGTCTCGTCGCTGGGCGACGCGAAAAGCCTGCGCGGCGGCACCCTGCTGCTGACCCAGCTGCGCGCGGCCGACAACGAAGTCTATGCGCTGGCCCAGGGCAACCTGGTCGTCGGCGGCCTGTCGGCGTCCGGCAAGAGCGGCTCGTCCGTCACCGTCAACACGCCGACCGGCGGACGCATCCCGAACGGCGCCATGATCGAACGCGAGATCCCGACCGATTTCGCGACCCGCCCGCAGGTGCTGCTGCGCCTGCGCCACCCGAACTTCGATACCGCCACCAACGTCGTGCAAGCGATCAACCGCCGCTACGGCCAGGTCGCCACCACCAGCGACGGCACCAGCGTCGAGGTGGTCGCACCGACCAATCCGACCGAGCGCGTGGCCTTCGTCGCGAAGCTGGAAGGCATGGCGGTCGAGGTGGGCGAGGAGACCCCGAAGGTCGTGTTCAATTCGCGCACCGGCACCGTGGTGATCTCGGACGGCCTGCGCGTGCGCTCGGCCGCCGTCACCCACGGCGCATTGAAGGTGGTGATCTCGGAAAGCTCGGCCGTCAGCCAGCCGGGGCCGCTGTCGCGCGGCCAGACCGCCGTCACGCCGCAGTCGAAGGTCTCGGTACAGGAAGGTTCGGGCCAGATGTTCCACTGGCCGCCGGGCGCGCGCCTGCAGACCATCATCGACGTGGTCAACAGCCTGGGCGCCTCGCCCGACGACATCATGGCGATCCTGCAGGCCCTCGACCAGGCCGGCGCGATCGAAGGCGAACTGGTGGTGATCTGATGGACAAGCTGAATCCGCTCGCGGCGCCCGCCGCTGCCACCGCTGCCGCCGAGGGCGACGCGCCGGTGGCGCCCGCCGCCGACGTGCGCGCCGACCCGGCCTACGTGGCCAAGGCCACCAAGGCGGCCGTCGAGTTCGAGAGCTTCTTCATTTCGCACATGCTGCACCAGATGCGCGAGAGCACACGCACGCTGGCACCCGAGGACAGCCCGACCCGGAACAAGGTGAACCAGGACATGACGGACATGGTCGACAACATGCTGGCCGGGAATCTGGCGGGCCAGCGCGCCTTCGGCATCGCCGACGCGATTTTGAAGCAGTTATTGCCTGCGCCACTTAATAAGGTGCAGTAAACGGTCGCCTGTACCGAGTAGGGGGCGGTGGCACGAGCCCTGGCGAACCGCGCGGACGGCCGGCGCCTCCCGACTGATCCAACAAAAGAGAACGGCACATGAGCATCCTGAACAATGCGCTCTCCGGCGCGACCGCGGCGCAGATCGCGCTGGCGGCCAGCAGCCAGAATATCGCCAACCTGCAGACCAAGGGTTACACGCGCCAGTCTGCGCTGCTGAGCGCCCTCGGCCCGTCGAGCGGCAGCGCCAACCAGTCCGGCAACGGCGTCCAGGTCACCTCCCTGCTCCGCTTCTCCGACGGCTACAAGTCGCAGCAGCTGTGGCGCGCCGCCTCCGACCTCGGCGCCTATTCGCAGACCCAGCCCTACCTGACCCAGATCGAACAGGTGATGGGCGACGACGAATCGAACCTGTCGGATGGTATCGACCAGTTCTTCGCCGCGCTCAACGCCGTGGCCGGCGTCGACCCGACCTCGACGCCGCTGCGCCAGCAGGTGGTGGCGGCCGCGGGCCTGATGTCGCAGCGCTTCAATAGCCTGAACAACGTGTTCAACGCCCAGCTGCAATCGATCCGCCAGCAGCGCGGCGCGATCGTCGACGAGGCCAACGGCGAGATCGCGGCGATCGCCGCGCTCAACGGCCAGATCGCCAACGCGCATGCTTCCGGCGCCAACACTTCGGCCCTGGTGGACGCGCGCGACCAGGCGATCGACAGCCTGGCCGGCAAGATGGCGCTCGAAGTCACCGACCAGCCGGACGGCAGCCGCAACGTCTCGCTCAAGAACGGGCAGTCGCTGGTGCTGGGCAGCGTGGGCGGCAAGCTCGCCGTCGACGGCGGCCTCGACCAGACGTTCAGCCTGACCTTCGCCGGCACCAAGTTCCAGCTCGACCCGACCGGCGCCGGCGGCGAACTGGGCGGCCTGTCGACCTACCTGCGCGACACGCTGGAACCGCTGCGCCAGGGCGTGGCCGAACTGGCCGAGCAGCTTGCCACCAAGGTCAACGACCAGTTGGCCCAGGGCACGACCATGGACGGCAATCCGGGCAAGCCGCTGTTCGTCTACAACCCGGGCAATCCCTCGAACATGCTGCAGGTCGCCGACGGCTTCCAGACCGGCGACCTGGGCTTCTCGGGCGACGGCAAGCCGGGCGACACCGGCAACCTGCAGAAGCTGGTGGCCCTGAAAAACGAGAAGATCACGCTGACCCGCGTCGGCGACGTGCTGATCGCCGACGCCGATACCCAGCTGGTCGGCAAGCTCGCGGTCGACAGCCAGCAGAACAAGGGCGCCTTGAACACCGCGCAGACCGTGCGCGACCAGTCGGTGGCCGACTGGCAGTCGACCAGCGGCGTCAACGAGGATGAAGAAGCCGTCAACCTCGTCGAATACCAGAAAATGTACCAGGCCAACCTGAAAGTGATTTCGGTGGCGAACGCACTGTTCGACGCCACGCTGGCCATGATGGGTTAAGGAAGACAAACATGCGAATCTCGTCCACGCAATACCAGGCCCTGATGAACCAGTCGCTCCAGAAGAACCAGGAGCGCATCACCTACCTGACCCAGCAGGGCAACAACGGCTACCGCATCCAGGTGCCATCCGACGATCCGATCGACAGCGTACGCATTTCGCGCCTGAAGCGCGAGGAAGCCGCGATCGACCAGTACCGCGACAACATCGCCGCCATCTCGCAACGCATGTCGAAGAGCGAGGGCTACCTGACCAATATGGTCAACGACATGAACTCGGGCCGCGACCTGCTCGTGTGGGCCGCCAACGGCTCAAACACGCCGGACGACCTGAATGCGATGGTCACCTCGCTGACCTCGCTGCGCGACAGCCTGCTGTACACGTCCAATTCGATCGACCAGGAAGGCCGCCACATCTTCTCGGGCACCGCGACCGACATGGCGCCGATCGCCTACGACGAGGCGGCGGCGCCGGGCGCACGCTACAGCTACGCCGGCAATACCAGCGACCAGAACGTCGTGGTCGCCAACGGCATCACCCAGGTGGCGAACCAGAACCTGAAGGGCATGGAAGACCTGCTCAACAAGCTCGACGCGACCATCGCCACCCTGTCCGCCCCTGGCGTCGACATCAACGACCCGGCCGTGCGCAGCGTGGTCACGGCCGGCCTGGATGGCTTCGACGACGGCATGAACCTGTTGTCCGGCAAGGTCGCCGTGCTGGGCGGCCAGCAGAACATCCTGAAAACCCTCGACGCCAACCACGCCAACGTGAGCCTGTCGAACCAGACTGCCCTCAAGGAGATCAGCCAGGTCGACCTCGCCACCGTCGCGATCGAGCTGAACGGCTATACGACGGCCCTCCAGGCCACGTACAAGGCGTACAGCAAGATCGGCAACCTGTCACTGTTCGCCGCACTCTGATGGAAACCACACTCCGCCCCACCACTACCAACGGCGCGGTCGGCGCCGTACGCACCGGCAACGCCACGCGCCTGGTGCCGGCGCGCGTGCCCGAGCAAGCCGCCGACGACAGCGCGGCCGCCGCGGCAGCTTCCTCGAGCGCAGATCCTGCACCGCTGCGCCGCACTACCGGCAATGCCGGCGGCGGCGCGGCCGTGCAGGACGGCGTCGCCCGCGCCCAGCAGGCGCTCGACTACCTCGCCCATGTCGCTACCCAGCTGGAAAGCCTGAAGAGCCAGCTGACCGCCAAGCTGGCCGGCAGCCGCAGCGCCGCCGCGCAGGCACAACCGCAAATCGACACCCAGGCGCGCCAGCTGGCGAGCACGCTCGCGGCGCGCAAGAAGGACGGCGGCGGCGGCCTCGACGCCAACCTGCACTTCTCGGCGCAACCGGCGACCCAGCGCTTCCGCATCCGCGCGCTCGACCTCGCGGCCCTGCAGCAGAGCGCGCCGCAAACCATCTCGTTCTCGGTCGGCAGCGCCGGCGGTCCGCAGATGGCGGCCACGATCACCCCGGACCAGTCCAGCGAGGAAGCCGCGCGGGCCATCGACCGTGCGATCGCCCCGATGGGCGTGCGCGCCGGCCTGGACGACGGCGGCGCGCTGGTGTTCTCGACGGCCGAGACGAACTGGCCGGCGATCAAGGACAGCATCGCGGTGAGCGGCCGCGGCCGCGTCGCGACCGAGGAAGTCCCGGTCCAGCTCGCGCCGCAGCAGTGGAGCTCGGGCAATACCGACGGCCTGCGCCAGAGCCTGCGCGAAGTGGTGCAGGCGCTGGAACGCGTGCACCGTTCGCAGGATGCGGCCAGCAATGCGCTGTCGGCCGCCACCGTCCAGTACGCGGCGTCGCAGACCCCGCCGCCGGAAGTGGAGATCGCCGCCGACGAATTCGCCAGCGCCGCCGCCGGCACCGACTACGAGTCGCTGCTGGCGCTGACCTCGGCCCTGGTCGGCGTCAGCCGCGAACGGGTGCTGGCGCTGCTCGGGCTGCGCTGATCCTTTCGACGCAAGCCATGCCGCCCCTGCCTGTGCAGGGGCTTTTTTTTGGGCGGACGCCGGCATTTGCCGCAGCGGCGCTGCGGCGGCCGCGCAGGCACGAAAAAAAACCCGCTGCATGCAGCGGGTTTTTGTTTGCCGTCTACGGCTTACGCGTTTTCGCGGCTGGCCTTCTTGCGCTCGTGTTCCTTCAGGAAGCGCTTGCGCAGGCGGATGCTCTTCGGGGTGATCTCGACCAGTTCGTCGTCCTCGATGAACTCGACCGCGTACTCCAGCGACATCTGGATCGGCGGCACCAGGCGCACGGCTTCGTCGGTGCCCGAGGCGCGCACGTTGGTCAGCTGCTTGCCCTTGATCGGGTTGACGACCAGGTCGTTGTCGC
>DAMAFT010000004.1:0-21188 GCA_031995805.1 Massilia sp. | reverse complement strand
GCCTTGCCCTGCGCCGCCAGCTTCCTGAAGGCCTGGCCGCGCCGAGGGACGGCGTCGGCAGCCGAGACGAGCGCCGCTTCCTGCCCGCTCCACCTGGCCCGCGCCGCGCGCACGCGCGCCAGTAGCGGCGCACCCCTGGCGGCATCGACCATGTTGACGAACAGCGCATAGCCTTCGAGCGCCGCCAGCACGTTGTCGTTGCCGTTCCACTGCTTGCCCGCCGGGCCGTCGCGCTCGACCTGGAACAGCGTCGCGCGGAAGCGCCGCAGCGTCGTGCGCTCGATCGAAGGCTTGTCGTTGACGACGATGCCGGTAACGCTCTGGCGTTTCGATGCGCACATCACGTGCTGCTTGTCCGGGTGCGGCGTGAAGCCTTCATCGGCGACGATGCTGCGCACCCGCCACAGCAGCTTGCCGGCCAGCTTGCGCGCCGCCGCGTCGCCCGAGAAGGTCAGGTCGTCGGCATAGCGGGTATAGCGGAAACCCAGCTTCGCCGCGGCGCCCTGCAGGCGCGCGTCGAGCCGGCGGCACAGGATGTTCGTCAGCGCCGGACTGGTGGGCGCCCCCTGCGGCAATACCCGCGCGCCGGTGGCGACGTGGAAGGTCTCGCCGTCCACGCTCACCTGCTCGGTCGCGGCCTCGGTGCACAGCAGCGCGAGCGTCGTCGCCACCTGTTTGCCGTAGCCCAGTTCGCGAAACACGCCGCGCACGCGCGCCATGTCGATCGAGGGGAAGAAATTTTTCAGGTCGACGTTGGCGACCACCGCCTGGCCCACGTGGGGGAGGGCATTGCTGACGATCGAGCGGCCCGGCAGGAAGCCGTGCGCCGCCGGATGCGCCGGCGCGCGCGCCAGCAGGTTGTCGAGCACCCAGTACTGGGCGCGCTTCAGGCGCGGCATCGGCGCCGAGATGATGCGCTCGCCGCCGGTCTTCTTCGGCATGGCGAAGCGGCGGTAGTGGCAGATGCGCGAGACGCGCCGGTCGAAGGCCAGGAAGCGCAACTCGTGCAGCGACAGCCCCATCGCCGCGGCCAGGTCATGCGCATCGTGCAGGGCCGGCAGCGCCAGGCGCGCCAGCCGGTCGGCATCGCTGCGCGCCTCGTTCAGGCCGGCCGACACGCCGGCGCCGAGGTACAGCAATTCCCTGGCGCGGCGCGCATGCCAGGCCAGCGCGCGTTCGTGGCGTTCGCGCGCGCGGCGCTGCCGGGTCTCCTCGCGCCGCGCCTTGGCCTGGGCCATGCGCTCCTTGCGCATGCGCTTGAGAGCCAGCACCGGATCCTCGACCTCGCGCAGCTCGCGGCCCAGGGCCTGCAGGGCCTGGCCCAGCTCGGTCTCGCGCCGGATCAGCTCCGCCTCGACGCTCAGGGACTGGTCGTCCGCGGGCCAGAAGCCGAGGCGCTGCATCTCCGCCAGCGTGACGGCGCTGCGCGAGCTGGCGCGGATGCGCGCAAGGAGTTCCTCGCGCGAGGAGGGTGGCGTGGATGGTGTGCTCATGCGGATAGCGCCCGGGCGGGGCAGCAGGAAGGGGACGGGCGCGGCGGGATTCTCATCGAAGGGCCGTGGCGACTGGCGCGCTCAACTCGACGCCGGACGACGCCGGTAGCGCTGACGTAATTCGGCGAATTCACACCGACTCGCGCTACCGGCGTCAGTCCGGCACAGTGAAGAGCGTGCCAGTGACGCATGGGGAGGGCTGAATACGTGGACGGCGATCCACCGTCCGGTTTGCAAGAGCCGTCCCGCCGCGCCTGTCGCAGCCAGTATAACCGTGGGATTCCGGCGTCCACAAGCGCCGCCGCAATCGTGCTCATGGCGTCGCCTCCTGCTGCGCGTGCACCAGGCGCACGGCCAGCATGTGGGCGCACGGGCCGCGGCGCAGGCGGTGCTGGACGAACTGGTTGCATTCGCAGGCGCCGTCGACGATGCGTTGGTCGGCGTCGAGCAGCAGCATCGCGTGGTAGCGCCGTTCGCCGCTGCGCGCCGTGCCGGACAGGCGCGTCGCACCGCCGTCCAGGTGCTGCGGCGGCGCCGCCTGCACGGCATGCAGCGCCACCAGGGTGGCCGCTTCCTGTTCCACCGCGCTGGCAAAGCGCAGGTCGGCGAACGGCAGCGGAACGCGCGCCAGTTCGCGCAGGCGGTACACGCCATGGGCGAGGTCGTAGACGACGCGCCCGGCCTGGGTGTATAGCGTCAGCGCGCGCTCGACCAGCACGCGGTCCAGGCCCGTGTCCTGCGCCAGCTGGGCGGCGCTGGCGAACCAGCGCGCGGCCAGCGCCGCATGCACGCGCGCCTTGCTGTCGTCGTCGACGTCGCCGCGCGGCGCCAGCAGGTCGAACTGGCCGGCGCGCGACCAGTCGTTCGCGGTCCAGCCGGACAGGCCGAGCGTGAAGCGCATGCCGGGCAGGTCGGCGATCCAGAAACTGGGCATGCCGTCGCCCATCAGGTGCACGGCAAAGCCCTGCGCCAGCGGGACCAGGCGCTCCAGCACCAGCAGGCGGCGCCGGCCCCAGATGCGGATCTCGGCGCCGGCCGCGCCGCGGTAGGGCGAGCGCCGGCACACGACTTCCTCGTTCCACGGCTCGAAGATCGCGCGCACCGGTTCGCCCGGCGCCAGTACGAAGCGGATCGAGCGCGGGCCGCTACGCTCGCGGCGGCGGCGCAGCACGCGGCAGAAGTTGTGGATGTCCATCGGATGCAGGTCGATGCGGTGCGCCGGCAGGTTCATCGCGCTGCTCACCTGCAGGAAGCCGCGCACCCAGCTGTCCGGGACGTCGATCTTGTGCTCGACGAAGCCCGGATCGCCGGCCGTGCGCACCTGGAAGCCGCCCGGGTCGATCGTCAGGCGCGTGGACTTGTAGTCGCGGATCTTCTGAAATTCCTCGTACAACGCTTCCGAATAATCGATATTCGTGGTGCCGCAGGCGAAGTCGCCGGCGCGGTCGAACATCCCGTGGTCGCAGGCGAGCGCCGCGTAGCTCGATTCGTCGCGGCTGAAGCATTCGAAGAACACGCGGTCCGGATGCACGGTGATGACCGGGTCGAGCACGATCCACATGTCGCGGTCGGTGCGGTAGATGTAGTCGAAGAACTTCGCCTGTGCCTGGTAAAAGGGCTTGAGCACCTGCGCCCGGCGCGTGCGCAGCGCCGCGAGTTCTTCCAGCAGCGGCGCCTGGCGCGCGCGCAGCTCGTCCGAGCGCGCCTGGAACTGCGCCAGCAGCTGCGTCTCGTTCTGCGCCAGCCAGGCCTTGTAGGCGCTCTTGTCCGGCGCCTGGTAGCGCTGGTCCGCGACCACCACCTCGTGCAGGGCCGACATCGCCTCGCGAAAGGGAATGTGGCGGTTCACGTCGCCGGAAAACCAGGTCGGCGGACGCAACGCGTCCGGCACGAAACGCATCGCGGTGGCGGAGGGGCTGTCGTCGACGCCGGTCGCGCCGTAGTAGCGGTAGTCGAATCTCATGGTCGCGGGCGCGCCGGGGCGAGCGTGGGCGGCGCCTGGATTTCCAGCACGGCCGGCAGTTGCGGATGGCGCGCCTGGATGGCGCGCAGGCTGTCGATGTAGTGCGCCTTGTCGCCGATCGCCATCGTCACCACCTGGCGCGCGAACAGCTGCGCCACGAACGCGCCGATGTCGGCCGACAGCATCGCCTGCGCGCGCAGGAAGGCCTGCACGCGGTTCTTGACGACGCGGCCGCGCTGGACCTGCGACAGCACGGCGAGGAAATAGGGTTCCAGGCGGCGCAGCCGGGCGAGGTCGCCGCCGCAGGCGTCTTCCAGCCAGGCGCTGACGAACAGCTGCATATTGGCCGACGGGTGCTGGCCCAGCTTGAGCACCAGTTCGGCCACCTCGGCAGGATCGGCGTGCTCGGTGAGCAGCGCCCTGCCGAAGCGCTGGGCGGCGGCGTCCGGATGGTCGCACAGGTGCAGCAGCACCGATGGCGTCCAGTCGGCGCGCGTGCAGACGGCGCCGAAGTAGCGGATGGCGAATGCGCGCGTATCGTCGAACTTGCTGTCGAACAGGCGCAGCGCATCGTCGAGCCGGGCGCGCGCGCGGCCGGGATCGGCCTCGAAGGCGGCGAAGGCCCAGCGGCGCACCGCGGCGCCCGGGTTGCGGCCGAATGCGGCCCAGTCGGCCACCTCGAATTGCGCGGGGGCGCAGCGTTCGAGCAGGGCTGCGCCCAGCAGTTGCGCGCCCTTGCTGCGCGCGGCCAGCAGGCGCCGCAGCAGGTCGGGGTCGGCCAGGGCCGGGTCCTGGACCAGCGGCCCGGCGACCCAGGCCAGCAGGTCGGCATGCATGCCGTCGCCGGTCTCGCTGCGGAACAGGGCGTCGAGCAGCGGCCCCAGCAGCGCCGCGCGCCAGGCCGGATCGGCGCCCAGGCGCGCGACGACGGGGGCGATCGCGCCGCGCACGGCGGCCTCCGGGGCGCAGGCGAAGCCGCTCACCAGGTCGAGCTGCTGCGCCAGCACGTGGTCCGGCAGGGCGCCGAACAGGCGCACGCCCATGGCGCGCACGTCCGGGTCGGGATCGCGCAGCAGCGCCGTCAGTTGCGCCGCCGGCAGCGCGTCGACGGCGCCGGCCTGCAGCAGCCAGCGGCCGGCCAGCACGCGCACGGCGGCGAGCGGATGGGCCAGCAGGCGCAGCAGGCGCGCGAACGGCGCCTGCGCCGCGGCCGCGCGCAAGGGCAGTTCGAGCGCGCGCGCCAGGTCGGCGGCGATCGCGGGTATGGCGTCGGCAGGCGCATCGAGGTCTGCGCTGTCGTCGAGCCAGTCGAGCAGGGCGGTCACGAGCGCCTCCGGCTGGCCGGGCAGCGCCAGCGCCGCCTGGCACAGCAGCATGGCTTCGCGCCGCACCGGCTGGCGCGGCGAGGCCAGCATGGCGACGACCAGCGCCGTCGCGCCGGCATAGGTGCCGGGATCGTGCGCCATGCAGTCGAGCGCATGCTGCACGGCCTCCGGCAGCGCCGACTGGATGAACAGCAGCAGCCAGGACGCATCGGGCCGGCCAGGTTCGAAACGCCGCCGCGCGACCCCGAACGCGAAGCGCGCGCCCGCTTCGTAGGGGCTGCGCAGCAGCGTGCGCAGCGTGTCCGCGTCCAGGCCGGCGCACCAGGCCGCGTTGTCGGCCAGGGCGCGCGCCGCGAACACGTGCACGCCTTCGCAGCGGCTGCGCAGCAGCAATTCCAGCAGCGCCTCGGGATGACGGTCCCAGATGGCCGGGAACGCTTCCTGGCGCCGGCCGGCCGCGCCAGCGGCACCGGCGCCAGCATCGTCGTACCAGGTCAGGCCGGATGGCGAATGGGCCAGGCCGGCACGGGCGCGCAGCAGGTGGTTGAACAGCGGCCAGTGGCCGTAGCGGTCGACCCAGCGCCCGCGCCTGGCGTACGGCCTGGCGGCATCGCGGTCGTCGTATTCGGCCAGCACGGCCAGCGCCAGCGGCACGAAATCCTGGCTGTCGTCCAGGCCGAGGCGGCGCAGCGTGCGCCAGCCGCGCCGCAGCAGGTAGGCGCGGGTGCGCACGCCGTAGGCGACGGTGCTGTCGGGATGCGCCGCCTCCCTGGCGAACAGGTAGTGGTGCGGATGCGGCACCTCCCATTCGCCCTTGTGCGGCGTAGCTTCGAAGCGCCGCTGCAGCAGCGCGAACAGGGCGGCGTCGGCCCGCATCTCGGCCATCTTGTAGAGATGGCGCACGGCGCGAAACGTCCCGGGACGCAGCGGCGCGCGGCGCAGCGCCTCCAGCAGCAGCGGGCGCGCGCGCGGCGCCATCGCCGGATCCTGGGCGACCCGGTCCAGCTGCTCGAGCCAGGCATCCGGCGCCAGGCCGGGCCAGCCCTTGCCGCCGATCGCGGTGGCGAGTACGGCTTCCTCGTTGCCGCCGTCGCCGGCTTCCCAGGCGGTAC
Organism: Massilia sp.; assembly: GCA_031995805.1. Classification (GTDB taxonomy): domain Bacteria; phylum Pseudomonadota; class Gammaproteobacteria; order Burkholderiales; family Burkholderiaceae_D; genus Telluria. The sequence continues at coordinate 15,295 of DAMAFT010000004.1, read as the reverse complement.
GCAACGACTCCGGCCAGGCGGCCACCAGCGCCTGGGCATGGGCGTGGCGCGCCTCGTCGCCGGCCAGCAGCAGCCAGGCCTGCAGGGCCACGCGCCGCACCGCATCGCTCGGGCTGCGCGCCTGCAGTTCGCGCATGGCGGCGAGCGCGCCGGCGTCGCCGCAGCGGCCGATGGCCCAGGCGATGCAATAGTCCTGCAACGCATCGCCGCGTTCCAGTTGCTCGACCAGCACCGGCACGGCGGCGCGCAGCCGGCGTTCGCCGATGCGCCAGATGGTGCGCTTGCGCAGCGCATCGGACAGCGCGCGCCAGCTGCCGCGTTCCAGTCTTTGGAGCAGGGTGCGGTCGCCTTCGGTGGGCGCGGGCGGCGCGGCGACGGTATCGACGGGAGGCGTGGCGACCGGCGTGGCGGCGGACGCCGGCTCGGCGAAGCCCTGGGCGCGCTTGGCGTCCAGCGCCCGCTCGAACAGTTGCCGCGCCTCGGCCAGGGCCACCGGTTGCGGGGTGCGGGTGGACTCGCGCCATTCTTCGCCCATGCCGCCCTGGCGCACGTTGACGAGATAGCGTTCCGGCTGGCCCGGGCTCGCACACAGCTCGATCTCGCAATGGACGACCTTGTCTTTTTGCCTGCGCAACAGCTTGACCGTTCTCACCAGATTCACACGTCGTCCTTGCACTGGATCATGGGAGTGATTAAATTCTAGCCAACATTGTATCGTGAGTAAATGTGCCGCACGAAACAGAGAGCAAAGCGCGCGATCCCCGGGCGTTAAATTAGTTATAATTTCTTAATTGCAACTTATCGTATCCGCATGTTGCCCTTCTTCGATGCCGGACCGCCGCTTGCCGCCGCCATGACCGCCCTGTACGGCCTGCTGGCGGCGACCTCCCTGTCGGTCAAGGTGGCGGCGCGCGGCGCCGCGCCCGGCATGTTGAGCCACCAGGTGAACGCCTGGTGGCGGATCTTCCCGGTCGTCACGCTGGCGCTGCTGACCTATCCGCTGGGCCTGCAGGCGCTGGCCTGGCTGGTCTGCCTGCTGGCGGTGCGCGAACTCGAGGCGCACCATCCGGGCCGGCGCACGGCGTTCCGGCTCGGCGCCGCCGCCGTCGCGCTGGGCCTGGCCGGCATCGGCTGGCGCTGGCCGGCGCTGGTGCTGCCCCTGGCCGGCGCCGCGGCGGGCATCCAGTGGCTGCGCTACCGGCGCCGGCCGGACGCATCCGGGCTGGCCCGGCTGCTGCTGTTGGCGAGCGCGGGGGCCATGCAGGTCGTGGTCGCGTTCGCGGCGCTGCCGTTCGGCGCCCGCACCAACCTGGCCTGGCTGTTCTACCTGTTCATCCTGACCGCGCTGAACGACATCGGCCAGTTCGTCGCCGGCAAGCTGTTCGGCCGCCACCGCATCGCGCCCACGGTCAGCCCGAACAAGACCTGGCAGGGCCTGGCCGGCGGCATCGCGGTCTCGCAGGCCGTCAGCCTGGCGCTCTGCGCCTGGCTCGACCTGGCCGGCGCGGCGACGATGGCCATGTTCGGGCTGCTGCTGTCGCTGGCCGGCTTCGCCGGCGACCTGCTGTTCTCGAAGGCCAAGCGCAGCCTGTCGATCAAGGATTTTTCCCAGCTGATTCCGGGCCACGGCGGCATCCTCGACCGCGTCGACAGCCTGGTCCTCACCGCGCCGCTGCTGTACTGCCTGCTGCGCATCATCGAACAAGGATCCCTACCATGAAGATCGAGCAACCCGCGGCCTGGACGACATTCGAATCGGGCTTTTGCGGCATCGACGGCACCCGCCTGTTCTTCCGCGCCTGGCAACCGGTGGCGCCGGCGCCGGACCGGCCGCCGCGCGCCCTGGTGTTCCTGCACCGCGGCCACGAGCATTCGGGCCGGATCGCCCAGCTGGTCGATCGCTTCGGCCTGCACCAGGACTGGGCCTTCGCCTACGATGCGCGCGGCCACGGCCATTCGCCCGGCGCGCGCGGCGACGCGCCCGGTTTCGCCACGCTGGTGAGCGACCTCGACGCCTTCGTGCGCCACGTGTCGGCGCAGTACGGCATCGCCGTCGAGGACATGATCGTGGTCGCCAACAGCGTCGGCGCCGTGGTGGCCGCGACCTGGGTGCACGACTACGCGCCGCGCATCCGCGGCCTGGTCATGGCGGCGGCAGCCTTCCGGATCAAGCTCTATGTCCCGCTGGCCAAGCCGGCGCTGCGCTTCGCGCGCAAGTTCAAGCCGGAGCTGTTCGTCACCAGCTACATCCGCCCCGGCATGCTGACCCATTCGGCGCAGGAGGCGCAGGCCTACGGCGCCGACCCGCTGATCGCCAAGAGCATCTCGGCGCGGATCCTGCTCGAGCTGGCCGACACCGCCGAACGCATCGTCGGCGACGCCGCCGCGATCGACGTGCCGGTGCTGATGCTGGCGGCCGACAAGGACTACGTGGTCGAGGAAGCGCCGCAGCGCCTGTTCTTCGAGCGCCTGAGTTCTCCGCTCAAGCGCTACGTGCGGCTGCAGGATTGCTACCACGCCGTGTTCTACGAGCGCGACACCACGGTCGCCATCCAGGCCAGCCTGGACTTCATCCGCGACTGCCGCGCCGCCACGCCGCCGGCGCCCATGCACTACGCGGCGGCGGACCGCGAAGGCCACGCGGCGCGGCGGTACGCGGCGCTCGAGCGCGACGAGAGCGGCAGCGCCGCCGCGCGCGCCTGGTTCGGCCTGCAGCGCCGCATGCTGGGCGTGCTCGGGCCGCTCAGCGACGGCATGCGCATCGGCCTGGCGCACGGCTTCGACTCGGGCGCGTCGCTCGACTACGTGTACCGCAACGAAGCCGGCGGGCGCCTGGGCATCGGCAAGATGATCGACCGCGGCTACCTCGATGCCGTCGGCTGGCGCGGCGTGCGCGTGCGCAAGGCCCAGCTGCAGCGCATGCTGGCCGACCGCATCGATGCGCATCCGCGTGGAGAGCCGCTGCGCATCCTCGACATCGCCTGCGGCTCGGCGCGCTACGTGCTGGAGACGGTCAAGCGCTTCCAGGACCGGCCCATCGAAGTGCTGCTGCGCGACTACCTGCAGCACAACGTCGACAGTGCACGGCGCCTGGCGGCGCAACTGCAACTGCGGGTGGCGGTCGGCGTCGAGCAGGCCGACGCCTTCGATGCCGCCGGCTATGCCGCCCTGGAAGGGCGCTTCGACATCGCCGTCGTCTCCGGCCTGTACGAACTGTTCAGCGACAACGGCAGCGTGCTGGCGTCGCTGCAGGGCGTGGTGCGCAGCCTGAAGCCGGGCGGCTACCTGCTCTACACGGCGCAGCCCTGGCACCCGCAGTTGGACATGATCGCCTACACGCTGGTGAACCACCGCGGCGCGCCGTGGAAGATGCGTCCGCGCCCGCAGGCCGAGATGGATGCGCTGGTGGCGCTGGCGGGCGCGCGCAAGGTCGATACCGCGATCGGCACCGACGGCATCTTCACCGTGTCGCTGGCACGGAAGGGCGCAGCGCCCGGCGCAGGCGGTTGAACACGGTCAGCGCCGACAGCAGCAGCACCAGCACCAGCAGGCCGTTGCACCAGGCCGGCGCGGCGCCGAGGCCGTACAGCAGGGCGACCAGGCCGAAGGCGAAGGCGCGGTCGCTCTTGCCCATCGGCCCTTCGAAGCCGCGCGGTGCGCCGACGGCCTGGGCCAGCACGCCGCAGAATTCCGCCAGCAGCGCGGCCACCACCGCCAGCACGACCAGCGCCGGCGCGATCCCCGTGGCCAGCGCGAACGGCAGGTACAGCGCCGCGTCCGACACCTGGTCGCACACTTCGTTGAGCAGGGCGCCCAGTGTCGTCTTGTTGCCGGTGGCCGTGGCGAGCATGCCGTCGATCGCGTTCAGCGCCATGCGCAGCAGCAGGAACAGGGGCAGGCCGAGCCACAGCGCGCGCGCATCCGGCCGCAGCGCCAGCGCCGCGCCGCAGGCCAGCGACAAGAGCATGGCGCCGCTGGTCACCTGGTTGGGCGTGACGCCGGCGCGCTGCAGGCCGGCCAGCAGGGGACGCAGCAATTGCTGGAAGCGCGGTTTCAGCTGGTAGATGGAGAGGGACATCGGCGTTTCCTTCGCAAGTAAAGTCGTGAGACCAGCCGGCTGCGGCTGTAGCCCATGGCGCAGTGCAGGTAGACGGGATGGCCCTGGTCCTGCAGCCGCGCCAGCGTCGCCAGCACGGGGCGCAACTGCGACGGGCGCGGCGCCTGCAGGTCGAGCAGCGGGAAGTGGTGGTAGCGCGCTCCCCGCAGCGCCGCCGTTTCCGGCAGTTCGCCGCACAGGTCGACGACGTGGCAGCCGGGCGGTAGGAAGGCGGCTTCGCGTGCATCCAGGCGCCGTCCCACCCACAGCCCGGGCGCCTGCGGCGCAAAGGGCGCGCGCCCGCGCTCGCGCCGGCGCACCAGCAGCCAGGTCAGCCGGTAGCCGGCCAGGTAGGGCCAGAACAGCAGCCAGGAGCGCAGCGGATGGCGTCCCGCGCGCTTGCCCAGGAAGCCCGCATGGCGCCGACGGTAGGCCAGCGCCACCAGCAGCAGGCTGGCCGCCGCGCAGGCGGCGACCGCGCTGCGCAGGAAGGCCACGCCGACGAGCAGCAGCAGGCCGGCCGCGATGCCGTAGTAGAACGCGACGCCGTGCCGGCGCGTGGCGCCCGGCCGTACCGCCCAGGCGGCGCCGAGTCCCAGCAGCAGGCCGCCGGCGACGTCGGCCAGGTGGTGTTGCCAGGTCAGCACGGTGCTGGCCGCGACCAGCGCCAGCCAGGCGCCCAGCAGCGCGCGCACCGGCCCGCGGCACAGCGGGGCCAATGCCAGCCAGACGATCGTGCAATAGGCCACGTGCAGCGAAGGGCACTGGTTGTAGGGCCGGTCGACCAGGTCGAGCCAGGCGAACAGCGGCGCCGGCCAGCCGCCGATGTCGGGGCGCGCCATGCCGAAGCGCGCGGGCAGCGCCGCGAACAGCAGGCAGCCGGCGACGGTGGCGAGCAGCAGGCGCCGGCTGGCCACGCGCAGCGCCTCGTCCGGGCGCACCAGGAGGAACACGAGGGTAAACAGCAGGCCGGAGCTGGCATACGGGACGATGGCCCACGGCAGGAAGGGGATCGCGGCGTCCAGCGCGGTGGCCAGGCTGCGCCGCACCTGCTGCTGCTGCGCGAGCAGGTTGGCCAGCGGATAGCAGATACCGAACGCCAGCCAGTTGAGCGCCAGGTGGCCCAGGCGCCGGCGCACAAGCACATGCCCGTCCGGGGACCGCATTCCTTGTGCTTGTGATAATGATTGCATTTGAGGCATTATGCATGCAATGCAAACCCATGAACAGTACCGGCGCTGCCTCGTGCTGGCAGGCGGCGGCTTCCGCTTCGCCTACTACCTCGGCGTGCACGCGGCGGCCGAGGACAGCGGGCGCCGGCCCGATGTGCTGCTGGCCACCTGCGGCGGCGCGATCGCGGCCGCCGTCATCGCCGGCCTGCCCGATGCGCAGGCGCGGCGCGAGTGGATCGGCGGGCGCGCCATGTACGACTTCTTGCGCGCCATCCGCCCCACCGTGCGCGCCACGCCGCTGCGCACGCTCGGCGCGGCCGGCCTGCGCTGGCTGGACCGGGCACCCGCCCCGCGCATCGCCGACCTGGGCGGCGACTACCTGTTCGAGCTGCCCGCCGCCATCCCGCTACCCGAAGGATCCGATCCGGACGCGCCGGCGCTGGCCATCGTCGGTGCGCAACTGTTGTTCCGGCCGGAGGAAGCCGGAACGCCGCGCGCGGGGCGCACGCTGTTCGCCGAAACGGTCTTCTGTCCGCCGCGCGCGGCGGCGCTGCTGGCGGGGATGGCGGCGCCGGCGGCCGATCCGCGCTGGAGCCAAGGGGCGATCGACGAAGCGCTGGCGCTGGACACGACGATGTCGTCCGCCGACGCCGCCCGCATCTCGATGTCCGACATGTTCTATTTCCGCAGCCACGCGGTGAACGGCCGCCGCTACACGGGCGGCGTGATCGACCTGTTTCCCATCGAGCTGGCGCGGCGCCTGGCGCGCGACGTCGTCATGGAGCGCAAGATGCCGTTCAATCCCTGGTTCGCCCTGCCGGCGCTGCGCGCCGTGCTGGGCATCGACGGCGCCGCGCGCCTGCGCCACGTGCACGGCCAGCCGGCCGACGCCTGGGTCGACACGCGCGATTGCGCGCGCGTGCTGCGCGGCCACGGCATCGGCAAGCGCATCGGCTGGCGCAGCAACCGCATCGGCCTGGTTGCGGCGCCCACGCTGGAAGCGCACCGGGCCCAGGTGCGCGCGCAGTGGGAGTACGGCTACCTGAAGGGCATGGCCGCCTTCGCCGGAGCGCGGCCATGAGGATCATGGTCATCGGCGGCACCAGCGGCATCGGCCTGGCGCTGGCCGTGCACTATGCCGAGCGGGGCGCTGAGCTGGCCTTGTGCGGGCGCGACACAGGCCGCCTGGCCGGCCACCCGCTGGCGCGCGACCCGCGCGTGCGCACCTACGCATTCGACGTCGGCGAGCGCGACGCCGTCGAGCGGGCCGTGCGCGATTTCGGCGCCGGCGGCGGCATCGACCTGCTGGTCGTGACGGCCGGCCAGTACGCCGACGCCGCCGGCCTGGCGGCCGACCCGGGGCGCGGCCCGGCGCTGGTGCAGACCAACGTCGCGGGCCTGGTCCATGCCTTCGAGGCGGCGGGGGCGCTGATGCGGGCGCAGGGTTACGGACAACTGGTGGCGGTGGCGTCGATCGCCGGCCTGCTGCGCGACTATCCGGGCGGCTCGCTGTACGCCGCCAGCAAGCGCGCCGCCATCGCCGTCTGCGCCGCCTACCGCAAGGCACTGGCGCCGTACGGCGTGGCGGTGACGGTGCTGGTGCCCGGCTACGTCGACACGGCGCGTTTGCGCGAGCTGAACGGCGGCGACGCCGGCGGCAAGCCGTTCCTGGTGCCGGAAGCGGCCGCCGTGGCGCGCATGGCCGACGCCATCGACCGGCGCCTGGATACCTGCATCTTCCCGCGCCGGCTGCACCTGCTGGTGCGGGCGTTCAACCTGCTGCCGCTGCGCTTGCGGCGGCTGCGCAGGAAGTGATTCAGGCAACCCGCATCCTGTCCCACACCTTGTCGTGCAAGGGCATCAGGATCACATTGCACACCGGTTCCAGCACCGCCGCCATGCCGCCGAAGGCCAGCGAGCCGGTGGCGCAGAACATCACGCCGAAGGCGATCGCCATGTGCATGCCGGTCTGGCTGAGCTTTTCGAGGCTCAGCAGCAGGTAGCGGCGCTGGCCGGCGGCGCCGTGCGCATGGCGCGCCCAGGCCCGTTCGTGGAAGGGCAGCAGCAGGACGTTCAGTACCGGCTCGATGATGACGGCCAGGCCGCCCAGCGCGAGCGATCCCGTGCAGGCATAGGCGATCGCGAACCCGATCGCCATGTGGGTGATGACCTGGCTGCTCTTGCGTGCGACGACCATGGATGGACTCCTACATTGACCTGTTGAGGTAAATGATACCCATTCTCATTTGGGTGCGCCAATCGCTTCTTTTGAACCGTGCGATAGCACAACACTATGGGCCGGCCAGGGCCAGCAGGCGCTCCAGCAGCGGCTCGGTCGCGTCGGCGATGCGGTCCAGGCTCGCCTCGCGCAGCGCCCGGGCGTCGACGGCATGGTCGCTGTGCAGGCCGGCCCAGCGCAGCAGCGCGGCGCAGGCGGCCGCATCGTCGAACAGGCCGTGCAGGTAGGTGCCGAGCACCTGGCCGTCGTCCGAGCAGGCGCCTTCGGGGCGGCCGTCGATCTCGAAGGCCGGGCGGGCCAGCGCCGCGCCGGTCGAGACGCCCATGTGGATCTCGTAGCCGCCGACCGTGGCGCCGGCGGCGTCGGGCGCGAACATGCAGCGGCCGCGCACCTGCGCCAGGCGCTTCTCGCGCGTCAGTTCGGTGTCCAGGTCGAGCAGGCCGAGCGCTGCCGAGCGGCCGGGCGCGCCCTCGACCCCATGCGGGTCGTCGACGTGGCGGCCCAGCATCTGGAAGCCGCCGCAGATGCCGACGACCTTGCCGCCGTAGCGCAGGTGGCGCCGCAGCGCCTGCGGCCAGCCCTGGCGCTGCAGCCAGGCCAGGTCGCCGCGCGTGTTCTTGCTGCCGGGGAAGATGACCAGGTCGGCGCCGGGAATGGCCTCGCCTTCGCGCACGAAGCGCAGGTCGACGTCGGGGTGGAAGCGCAGCGGATCGAAGTCGGTGTGGTTGCTCATGCGCGGCGTGCTGGGCACCACCACGCGGAACCGGCCTTCGCGCCGCGGCGCGCCCTGCACGGCGTCCTCGGCGTCCAGGTACAGGCCGTGCAGGTAGGGCAGCACGGCCAGCACCGGCTTGCCGGTCTGCGCCTCCAGCCAGTCCAGGCCCGGTTCGAGCAGCTTGACGTCGCCGCGGAAGCGGTTGATCACGAAGCCGACGATGCGCGCGCGCTCGCTGGCGGACAGGCACGACAGCGTGCCGACCAGGTGGGCGAACACGCCGCCGCGGTCGATGTCGGCCACCAGCACCACCGGGCAGTCGACCGCCTCCGCGAATCCCATGTTGGCGATGTCGCGGTCGCGCAGGTTGATCTCGGCCGGGCTGCCGGCGCCTTCCACGACCACGGCCTCGTACTGCGCGCGCAGGCGCGCATGCGACTCCAGCACCGCGCCCATCGCCACCGTCTTGTACTGGTGATAGTCGCGCGCATTCATCTCGGCGCGCACGCGGCCGTGGATGATGACCTGGGCCCCGGTATCGCTGGACGGCTTGAGCAGCACCGGGTTCATGTCGGTGTGCGGGGCGATCCCGGCGGCGACGGCCTGCAGCGCCTGGGCACGGCCGATCTCGCCGCCGTCGCTCGTGACCGCGCTGTTGAGCGCCATGTTCTGCGGCTTGAACGGCGCCACCGCCACGCCGCGCCGGCGCAGCAGGCGGCACAGGGCCGCGACCACGGTGCTCTTGCCGGCGTCCGAGGTCGTGCCCTGGACCATCAGGGTCGGGTAGGGGAAGGCGGGACGGCTCATGGCTTGCGGTGCCGGCGCGCGGTCTCGAGCTTCTCGCACAGCTGCTCGGCGCCCGCCACCATGCGCGGGCCGGCGCGGTTGAGCAGGTGGCCGTCGACCGTGAACAGGTTGTCGTTGCGGACGGCCATGAGGGTCGGGTAGGGCTTCCACAGGTCGACGCCGCCGTAGTTCTTCTCGGCGGTGGCGAAGATCGCTTCCGGATTTTCCTGCAGCACGCCCTCGACCGACACCACCGGCGCCGTCACCGCCAGCTTGTCGAAGATGTTCTCGCCGCCGCACAGGCGCAGCGCGTCGCTGACGACGTGGCGGCCGTTCAGCGTGTACAGCGGCTTGTCCCATACCTGGTAGAAGCTGCGCACGACCGGGCGGTCGGCGTAGCGGGCGCGCAGCGCGGCGATGCGCCTGCGCAGGTCGGCCGCGGCCGGGCCGGCGGCGGCGTCGGTGCCCATCAGCTGGCCCAGCTTGGCCACGTTGTCGGCAATGTCTTCGAGCTTCTGCGGCTCGCTGTGGAACATCGGCACGCCGAGCTTCTTCACCACGTCGATCTGGCGCTCCGAACTGCCGTGGCGCCAGATCACGACCAGGTCGGGCTTGAGGGCGATGATGCGCTCCAGGTCCAGCTCGCGGTTCGAGCCGACCTGCTGGATCTTCCTGGCTTCCTCCGGGAAGTCGCTGTACGAGACGACGCCCACCACGCGGCTGCCGCCGCCCGCCGCGAACAGCAGTTCCGTGATGTGCGGCGCCAGCGAGATCACGCGCAGGGCCGGCTTTTGCACGGTAACCGTGTTGCCGGAGTCGTCCTTGACGCTGATGGCGGCCTGCGCCTGCAGGCTGGCGGCCAGGGCCGCCGTGAAGATCAGTCGTTTCATCGTTCCTTCCATTCTCGGAGTGCTTGTTCGATGCGGCGCCAGTGCGCCTCGTGGGCCGGCAGGCCGACGCGGATGCCGCGTCCGGCCTGGCGGAACAGGCGCACCCAGATCGCGCGCCGTGCCATGTGCTCGTGAAAGGCTTCCGGCTGCGCCTCGGGCCACCAGTGCAGCAGCGGCGTGCCGTGCGCGCCGATGCCGGCGCCGGCAAGCAGCGCGCGCATGCGCGCGCCGTCGCGCGCCAGCCTGGCCCGGGTGTCGCGTTGCCAGCGCGTGTCGCGCAGGGCCGCGATGGCGATTTCCTGGGCCGGGCCGCTGACGGCCCAGGGGCCGAGCAGGTCGGCCAGCCCGGCCAGCAGCTCGGGCGCGGCGCCGACGAAGCCCAGGCGCAGGCCGGCCAGGCCGAAGAACTTGCCCACCGAGCGCAGCACGACCAGGCCGGGGCGGCCGGCATGCGCGGCGACGCTGTGCGCGCCGTCGGTGTCGCCGAATGCCTCGTCGACCACCAGCCAGCCGCCGCGAGCGGCCAGGCGCGCATGCCAGTCCAGCAGCGTGCCGGGCGCGACGACGGCGCCGGTCGGGTTGTTCGGATTGACGACGACGACCACGTCGCTGTCGTCCACCGCCGCCTCCAGCTGCGCATAGGGCGCCTCGCGCAGCGCGTGGCCATGGCGGTCCCACTGGTAGGCGTGCTCGGCGTACGACGGCGCCGACACCGTCACGCGCGCAGGCGCGCGCAGGCGCGGCAGCGCCTGGATCGCGGCCTGGGTGCCGGCCACCGGCAGCAGCAGCGGCGCGCCGTAGTAGGCGCAGGCCGCGCGCACCAGTTCCGGGCTCGGTTCCGGCAGGCGCCGCCAGGCGTCGGGCGAGGGCGCCGGCGCCGGATAGCCGATGGGGTTGATGCCGGTCGAGAGGTCGATCCAGTCCGCGCCGCCGTAGCGCTGCATGGCGTCGCGCAGGTTGCCGCCGTGTTCAAGCATGCGCGCCTCCGATGGTGCCCGCGAGCAGCGCCACGGCGATCCAGAGCAGCGTCGTGCGCCGCACCAGGCGCCAGGCGCGCACGATGTCGGCGCCGCGCGCGGCCGGGCCGGTGCCCAGCGGCGGGCGCTGCTCGACGGCGCCGTCGTAGACCGCGGCGCCGCCCAGCGAGACGCCGAGCGCGCCGGCGCCGCTGGCCATCACCGGGCCGGCGTTCGGGCTGCTCCAGGCCGGGGCCTGGGTGCGCCAGCAGCGCCAGGCGCGCCGGCGGCCGCCGCCGGCCAGCAGCACGTAGGACAGGGCGGTCAGGCGCGCCGGCACGTAGTTCAGCACGTCGTCGATGCGCGCGGCCGCGCGGCCGAACAGGTTGAAACGCGCGTTGCGGTAGCCCCACATGGCGTCCAGCGTGTTCGCCAGGCGGAACAGCACGGCGCCGGCGCCGCCGCCGACCAGGAACCAGAACAGCGTGCCGAACACGGCGTCGTTGCCGTTCTCCAGCAGCGATTCGGCGCCGGCCCTGGCCAGCGCCGCCTCGTCGGCATCGGCCGTGTCGCGGCTGACGATGCGCGCGGTCAGCCAGCGCGCCCGTTCCAGGTCGCCGCCTGCCAGCGCCGCGTGGATCGGCAGCGTGTGGTCGCGCAGGCTGCGCAGGCCGATGCAGAAGTACAGCAGCAGCGCGTGCAGCGCCAGGCCGGGCGCGCCGGGCAGCGCGCAGGCGACCCAGGCCAGCGCCGACAGCGGCAGCACCGCCAGCGTCCAGGCCAGCAGGCCGCGTCCGATAGGCAGGCCATCGCGGTTCAGGCGCCGCTCCAGCCAGCCGGCCAGCCGGCCGAAGCCCACCAGCGGATGCCAGCGCCGCGCCTCGCCCAGCAGCAGGTCGAGCGCCACCCCGGCCGCCAGCAGCAGCGCGAGGGTCAGCGGCGGCAGGCCGGTCAGCACGGCGCGCCCTTCAGCGCCAGCGGCAGGCCGGCGGCGACGAACACGACGCGCTCGACGCGCGCCGCCACGTCCTGGTGCAGGCGGCCGGCCTCGTCGACGAAGGCGCGCGAGATCGCGCCGTACGGCACGATGCCCATGCCCACCTCGTTCGACACGAACACGACGTCGCCGGCGGGCGGCTCGTCGAGCCAGGCCAGCAGCGCCGCGCGTTCGGCGTGGAACAGCGGCGCCAGGTCGATCGGACCGACTTCCGGATAATCCTGCCGGGTCGAGAACATCAGGTTGGTCAGCCACAGCGTCAGGCAGTCGACCAGCACGATGCGGCCCGGCGCGGACAAGCCACGCAGCGTGGCCGCCAGCGCGGTCGGTTCCTCGACCGTGCGCCAGTGGGCCGGCCGGCGCGCGCGGTGGTGGGCGATGCGTTCGCGCATCTCGTCGTCGTCGTCGTCGCCTCCCCTGGAAGTCGCCACGTACACCACTTCCTTGCCGGACTCGCGCGCCAGTTTTTCGGCCAGCGCGCTCTTGCCCGAGCGGGCGCCGCCCAGCACCAGCGTGCGCGTCATGGCCGGCCTCCGAACAGGCTCGCGGCGGCGGGCGGATGCGAGGCGAAGAAGCCGTGGAAATACGAGGCCGTGAGCGAGCCGACGCGGTACATCGCTTCGCCGCGCACGTTGGCCGGGTGCTTGACGGTCCAGGCGACCGGTTCCAGCGCGGTATCCAGCAGCGAATAATGGAAGGTATGGCCGCGCAGTTCGCCGGCCTCGAGTTGCACGCCCTGCGCGCCCAGTCCCGCCAGGCGCGCCTGCATGCGCGTGCGGCCCGGCAGCAACGCCGCCATCGGCCAGGTCAGCCCTTCTTTGTCGGTGATCGATTCGGACACCGCCATCATGCCGCCGCATTCGGCCAGGATCGGCAGGCCGGCGCGGTGCGCGGCGCGGATCGATTCCTGCCAGCGTCCGGCGCGCGCCAGCACGGCGCCGTGCAGTTCCGGGTAGCCGCCCGGCAGCCAGACGGCGTCGGCGCCCTGCGGCACGGGCTCGTCCGCCAGCGGCGAAAAGTAGCGCAGTTGTGCGCCCAGGGCATGCAGCGTCTCGAGGTTGGCCGGATACAGGAAGCAGAAGGCGGCGTCGCGCGCCACCGCCACCGTCTTCCCGGCCAGCAGCGGCGGGATGACCGGTTCCGGCGCCGCCGCGGGCAGCTGCGGCGCCAGCGCCTCCCAGGCCGCGTGGTCCAGTTCGAGCTGGTCGGCGAGCGCGTCGAGGATGGCGTCCAGGCCGGCGACGTCGTCCGGCGTGACCAGGCCCAGGTGGCGCTCGGGCAGGCGCTGCGCCTGCTTCGGCAGCGTCGCCAGCAGCGGGATGTCGCGCAGCGAGTCGGCCACCATGCGCGCATGGCCCGGGCTGGCGATGCGGTTGGCGACCACGCCGGCCAGGCGCACCGGCCCGTAGTCGCGCAGGCCCATCACCACCGCGCCGGCCGTCTGCGCCATGGCGGCGGCGTCGATCACGGCCAGCACCGGCAGGTCGAACGCGCGTGCCAGGTCGGCCGCGGACGGGTTGCCGTCGTACAGGCCCATCACGCCCTCGACCAGCACGACGTCGGCTTCCAGCGCGGCCTGCGCCAGGCGCCGGCGGCACGCGTCGGCGCCCACCATCCACAGGTCGAGCGAATGCACGCTGGCGCCGCTCGCGCGTTCGAGCAGCATCGGGTCTATGAAGTCCGGGCCGGCCTTGAACACGCGCACCGTCTGCCCCGTGCGCGCCAGCTTGCGCGCCAGCGCGGCCGTGACCGACGTCTTGCCCTGGTTCGAGGCGATCGCCGCGACCAGCGCCATGCGCGCGCCGAGCATGCCCATCACCACTCCGTCCCGGCCTGGGCCGCGATGCCGGCCTTGAACGCGTGCTTGACGACGTTCATCTCGGTCACGGTGTCGGCGATCTCGACCAGTTCCGGCGGCGCCGCGCGCCCGGTGACCACCACATGCTGCATGACGGGACGGTCGAGCAGGTCGGCGATCACCGCGTGCACGTCGAGGTAGCGGTATTTCAGCGCGATGTTCAGTTCGTCCAGTACCACCAGGCCGTACGACGGGTCGGCCAGGAACCGGCGCGCCTGGTCCCAGGCTTCCTGCGCCTTCTCGATGTCGCGTTCGCGGTTCTGGGTTTCCCAGGTATAGCCTTCGCCCATCGCATGGAAGCTGACTTCGTCGGGGAAGCGGCGCAGGAACTGTTCCTCGCCGGTCGCCATCGCGCCCTTGATGAACTGGACCACGCCGACCTTCATGCCGTGGCCGAGCGCGCGCACGGCCATGCCGAAGGCGCTGGAGCTCTTGCCCTTGCCGTTGCCGGTATTGACGATGATGATGCCGACCTTCTTGTCGGCGGCCGCGATCTTGGCGTCGATCACGGCCTTCTTGCGTTCCATGCGCTCGCGGTGGCGCTCGTTCAGCGCGGCGAGTTGTTCGGGAGTCAGGTCGGTCATGGTGAAACCTCCAGGGGAATGAAGATGCGCCGGCCGCCGTGCTCGATCATCTCGATCGGGTGGCCGAGGCAGGCGCTCAGCAGGTCGGCGCGCAGCGTGTCGCGCGCAGGACCGGCGCGCCAGCCGCCGTCGCCGTCCAGCAGCAGCGCGTGGGTGGAAATGCCGGCCGCCAGCGTCAGGTCGTGGCCAATGGCCACCACCGTCTTGCCGCGTTCGCGGCACAGGCGCGCCAGCAACGACATCACGCCGACCTGGTGCGCCAGATCGAGCGCGTTGGCCGGCTCGTCGAGCAGCAGCAGGGGCGTGTCCTGGGCCAGCAGCGCGGCGATCGCCACGCGCTGGCGCTCGCCGCCGGACAGCGTGCGCACGTCGCGCGTGGCCAGGTGCGCCACTTCCATCGCGTCGAGGGCGGCGCGCGCGGCCTGGTGGTCGTCGCTGCCTTCCCAGTAGCGCCTGGCGTGGTAGGGATGGCGCGCCGACAGCACGGTTTCCAGCACGCTGTAGGCGAAGGCGTCCTGGCGCGCCTGTGCCAGGTAGGCGCGCTGGCGCGCCAGCGCCTCCAGCGGCCAGTCGGCCAGCCGGCGGCCGCCGATGTCGACGCTGCCGCCGTCGGCGTCGCGCAGTCCGGCCAGCGTGCGCATCAGCGTGCTCTTGCCGGCGCCGTTGCGGCCGACGACGCTCCAGCATTCGCCGGCGCCGACCTGCCAGTCGAGGTCGCGCACCAGCACGCGCTCGCCGGCCTGCAACGTCAGTTGTCGGGTGTGGATCATGGCGTTCACTTCCTGAGCTGGTGCAGCTGGTACAGGAACACGGGGGCGCCGATCAGCGCCGTGATGGCGCCCACCGGCAGCTGGGTCGGCGCGACGACGGTGCGCGCCACCGTATCGCACAGCACCAGCAGGCTGCCGCCGGCCAGCATGCTGGCCGGGACCAGGACGCGGTGGTCCGGCCCGAAGGCGAAGCGGCAGGCATGCGGCACGATCAGGCCGACGAAGCCGATCG
>DAMAFT010000003.1:0-21820 GCA_031995805.1 Massilia sp. | reverse complement strand
CAATCCTTCCCCTTCGACATCCTGGACTCGACCAAGATCGTGCCGGAAGAGATGGTGCCCCTGACCCCGGTCGGCCGCCTGGTCCTGAACCGCAACCCGGACAACTTCTTCGCCGAGACCGAGCAGGTGGCGTTCTGCACCGCGCACATCGTGCCGGGCATCGACTTCACCAACGACCCGCTGCTGCAGGGCCGCAACCACTCCTACCTCGACACCCAGCTCACGCGCCTGGGCGGCCCGAACTTCCACGAGATCCCGATCAACGCGCCGGTCGCCCAGGTCCAGAACAACCAGCGCGACGGCTTCCATCGCCAGACCATCAACCGCGGCCGCGTGAACTACGAGCCGAACTCGCTCGGCGGCGGCGTGCCGTACCAGGCCGGGAAGGCGGGTTTCACCAGCTTCCCGGAACGCTTCACGACCGAGGACAAGGTGCGCGGCAAGCCCGAGCTGTTCGCCGAGCACTACGGCCAGGCGCGCCTGTTCTACCAGAGCCAGACCCCGGTCGAGCAGGCCCACATCGCCAACGCCTTCCGCTTCGAGCTGACGCGGGTGCAGACCCCGGCGGTGCGCCAGCGCATCCTGGCGCTGCTGGCCAACGTCGATGCCGACCTGGCCGCCAAGGTCGCCATGGGCCTCGGCATGGACGTGCCGGACCCGCTGCCGCGCGCCAGCGACGCGCCGGTGCCGTCGTATCCGCCGTCGCCGGCCCTGTCGCTGATGAGCCGTCCGGGCCAGACCGGCATCCGCACGCGCCGCGTCGCCATCCTGGTGGCGCCGGGCGTCGACGCCGACCAGGTGCGCGCGCTGTATGCCTCGTTGCTGCAGGACGGCGCAGTGCCGCGCCTGGTGGGCAACATGCTGGGCAAGGTGGCGGGCGCGAACGGCGCGCCGCTGGACGTCGAGGTCTCGCTGGAAGCCGGGCCGTCGGTGCTGTACGACGCCGTCGTGGTCCCGGACGGCGCCCAGGCCGTCGAGGCGCTGGCGCGCAATGCCCACACGATCGACTTCGTGCGCGAGCAGTACCGCCACTGCAAGCCGATCCTGGTGCTGGGCGCCGGCGCCGACCTGCTGGCCAAGGCGATGATCCCGGCCACGCTGCCGGACGGCTCGGCCGATCCGGCCCTGCTGGTCGATGCGCCGGTCGACGCGTTCAAGCAGGCGCTGGCCGGCCACCGGGCATTCGCGCGCGAGACGGATCCGCCGATGGTGTGACGGCCACGGCGGCGATGTCCCGGCGCTGGCCGCACCTCGCCGCCGTTCCTATTTTGCCTTGTCCTTCGGCCGCGCCAGCGGCTCGTTGACCGTGTAGTCGGCCGGCACCGCGAACAGCGCCGCCGCCGGCTCTTCCCGCCTGATGTTTTCCAGCCTGAAAACGGTGTCGCCGCTGCGCGGGTCGCTGTGCTTCGTGTACACGGCCACCTTCAGCTCGGGCGAGGTCCAGGTCTCGTCCGACACCACGATCGGGTTGCGGTTGCCGATTTCTCCGGCCGGGATCTCGTAGCTGCGCATCTTGCCTTCGGCCTTCACGCCGCCGAAGTCGCGCGTGCCCAGGTCCCTGGTGACCGCCTTCGCCGCCCATTTCGCGTCGGCGAACATCGTGTTCGTCATGCTCAGGACCATGGATTGCGGATCGCGCAGGCCCGGCGCCGCCAGCGCTTGCGGCAGCTGGATGCGCACGTCCTGCAGGCGCACGCGCATGGCATCGGCCCGTTCGAGCCGCGCGACGCGCTTGACGATGATGGCCTCGCTGCCGTCCTCGAAGCGGCGCCGCTCGACGTTCGGCATGTCGCCATCCTTGCGCGCCGCCGCGGCGCTGACGCGCGCGGCGTCGGCGGCCGCACGCGCGGCCTCGGCGGCGGCGCGTCCCTTCTCGGCGGCCGCGCGCGCCGCCAGCGACAGGTCGGCGATCCGCGTCGCCGTGCGCGTCTGCGGATGCAGGACGACATTGGCCGAGGCGACCGGATCGTTGATCGTCACCGCGACCGTCTCGCCTTTGGCGTCGCGCACTTCGCGCCGGGTGCGGCCGGCGCCGTCGCGGTAGGTCATCGTGTTCTGGCGCTCGGCGATCTGGTTGCCGTCGGCAAGCGTCTGCAGGCGCTCGGTGACGGCCAGGGCGCTGTACGGGGCCTGCGTCACGGTGCCGGCGCGCATGACGGTGATGCCGCTGCGCTGGTCCTTCACCATGGAGTCGACGATGAAGGTCTGGTGGCCGGCGGGCGCCTGCTCGTCGGCGAGGGCAGGGAGGAAGGGGCAGGCCAGCGCGGCGGCAAGGATCAGGCGGGTGGTGGTGTCCATGGTCGGGCTCTTTCGGTCGATTGGCGTTCAGTTGATGGCATTCAGGCGCAGGGCCAGCGGCTGGCCGTCGGCGGCCAGCAGCATGTCGGCGCGGACGGATTCGCCTGCGGTCTCGGGGGTGAGCGGCACGCCCAGCGCGGCCAGGCTGGTGCGCGACACCTGCGTCGACACCATGCGCGGGCTCGGCTCCCGCTCGATGCGCTCGATCGAGTCGAGGGCGATGAACAGGCCGCCGTCGTCGCCGCGCGTCACCACGGGCTGAGCGCTGCCTGCGGCATCACCGGCGCCGGTGCCGGGCGCGGGCAGGTTCAGTACCAGCAGCGCACACGCCGCGCCGGCCGCCGCCAGGCCGGCGGCGCATGCCCAGGCGCGTGCCGCCAGCGCCTCGTGCCAGCGGCGGCGGGGCGGGAACTGCCGGGCGAACGCCTGCATCAATTCCTTCTCGACGCCACGCGGTGCATCCAGCGCGGCCGTCGCGCGGCGCAGGGCGTCGAACAGCGGGTCGCGGCCGTCGCCGTCGCTGCTGCTGCCGGTGCTGGGGGAATCCAGGGTATCCATGGTGAGTCCTTTCAAACGGTGCTGGCGCTGCGCCAGTTGGCCAGTCGCCTGGCCAGGGCCGCGCGGCCGCGCGACAGGCGCGAACGCACGGTGCCGATGTCGACCTGGCAGATGTCCGCGATCTCGGCATACGACAGCTCGTGCATCTCGTACAGGATGACGGCGTCGCGGTAATGGGGCGCCAGCAGGGCCAGCGCGCGCCGCACTTCCTCGGCCGCCTCGTTGTCCAGCAGGCGCCCGAGCGGGCAGGCGCCGTCGGCGGGCGGCTCGGGCGCGTCGTCCTCGTCCTCGGCGCCGTCGCGCGCGGACGCGACCGCGTGGCGCCACGCCGGTTCCTCCAGCTTCAGGATCAGGTTGCGCGCCACGCCGAACAAAAAGTGCTGCAGCTGGCCGCGCAGCGGATCGAAGGCGAAGCGCCCGGTAAGCAGGCCCATGAAGGCTTCCTGCACCACGTCGGCGGCGGTGCCGGCCGAGCCGCAGCGCAGCAGCGCGAAGCGGTACAGCGGACCCTGGTGGCGCCGGTACAGCGCCGCGAAGGCATCGGCGGCGCCGCCGCGCGTCTGGCGCAGCAGGTCGGAGTCGGTGGTGGTGGCGGTCGTGGTCATGGGCAGGCGTGGTTTACCCATATTCCGCCGGAGGGAGGAAAAAGTTCCAGGTTTTTTCGATATCCCCGCGCGCACGCGGGCGCGACCTCAGTCGACCCAGTTCACCCGCTCGAACTTGCCGCGGAAATCGTCCGGCATCGCGACCACCTGGCCGGCCTTGTAGTTGTAGAAGACGAAGCCCTGCTTGGCCATCGCCACCAGCGTCCGGTCCCTGGGCCGCGTGATGCGGAAGATGACGTCGCCGCCGTACTTGTTGAAGTCCATGACGCCCACTTCGAACAGCAGCTCGTCGCGCGCGTGCGCCTCGGCGCGGTAGGTGGTGGCCAGGTCGGTGACGATGATGCCGGTGCCGTCGCGCTCCGTCTCGGCGACGCCGAACTCGAACAGGAAGCGCGCGCGCGCCTCGGAGATCATCGAGATCATCGAGTCGTTGCCGAGGTGGTTGCCGGCGTTGATGTCGGTGACGCGCACGGTCAGCACGGTCGTGTAGTAATACTGGTCTTCAGGGAAGGAGAGGGTCAGTCGTGCCATGTCGGTATCTTTTGCAGTGTCAGCGGGTCAGGCGGTAGATCAGCAGCGCCGCTCGGATCGCACCGCGCTCGATCGACGCGGGTTCCAGGTCCTCGGCGGGCGAGTGGGCGCCGTTGCCGCTGGCGCCCAGGCCGTCCAGGCTGTCGACGAACGGCGCCACGAACTGGATGTCGCCGGCGCCGCGCGCCTCGGCCGGCAGGGCGGCGATCGCGCCCAGGCCGGCGTCCTCGCTGGCGCGCGAATAGGCGGCCAGCAGCGCCAGGTTGCCGGGCGTGACGGCCATCGGCGGATAGGAGTCGCGGAAGGCGATGGTGGCGCCGGTGCCCGGCAGGTGCTGGTCCACGATCGCGCGCATGCGCGCATGGGCGCGGTCGCGCTGGGCGTAGTCGAGGTAGCGCAGGTCGCCTTCCACCCTGGCGCCGGCGGCGATCACGTTGGTCTTGCCGGACGCGCTGCCGCGCGACGCGGCCGTGTCGATGGCGGCCTCGGTGCCGCCCACGACGAGGCCCGGGTTGAAGGTCAGGCCCGGCTCGGCCACCTCGCGCCGGAAGGCGTCGAGGATGCGCGCCGCCTCGTACACGGCGCCGTAGCCGTTGGCGCCGAACACGGCCATCGAATGGCCCTGGCGGCCCGTCACCGCGAGTTCCCAGCTGGCGGTGGCGCGCCGGCCGACGGTGGCGGTCGGCCGGCCCTGGGCGTCGACGACGTTGCCTTCGAAGCTGAGGGCGGCGTCGCTGCGCTTGGCCAGCGCGACCATGTCGCCGCGCGAGACGCTCTTCGGGTTGCCGGCTTCTTCCTCGTCGCCGGTGAACATGACGGCGATGCGGGTGTCGTCGAGCACGCCGGCGCGCTGCAGGGCGCGCAGCGCCGCCACCACGATCGCGTCGCCGCCCTTCATGTCGGATACGCCCTGGCCGCGCACGCGCCCGTCGCCCTGGGGTTCCCACGCCGGTGCGGCGGCGCCGGGTTCGAACACGGTGTCGAGGTGGCCGAGCAGCAGCAGGCGCTTGCCGCGCCCGCCCTCGCGGGTGGCGACCAGGTGGCCGGCGCGCCGCATCTCCGGCGGCAGGTCGATCCAGCGCGTGGCGAAGCCGAGCGCGTCGAACTCGGCGCGGAACAGCCGGCCGACGGCGCGCACGCCGTCCAGGTTCATCGTGCCGCTGTTGACCAGCACGCTTTTCTCGAGCAGCGCCAGCGCCTGCGGCGTGCCGGCCTTCACGGCGGCGACGATGCGCTGCTCGACCGGGTCGAGTGCGCCGTCCGCCGCATGCGCGGCGCCCATGCCGGAGGCCGCGAGCACGGTGGCGGCCGTCCAGGCGCGCAGCGTAAGGCACCTATACCGCATGGCCGTCATGCCGCCGGTCCGGGGTCGGCGTCGTGCAGGCGCTTGTTGCTGACCTGGACCGAGGCGCTGGCGATGCGCCCGCCGACGACTTCGTAGACCGCCACCATGTTCACGGTGCCCGTGCCTTCGGGGAAGGTGCGGGTGACTTCCTCGTGGTCGACGACGATATTGCCCATCACGGCGCGCTGCAGCAGGCGCGCGTGCAGGTTCGGTTCCTGGAAGCGCACGGCCATGCGTTCGCGCATCTCGGCCGCGCCGCTGGCCAGCAGCTTGCCCGGATGCTCGTACTGGCGCGCATCGGGCGCATAGGTCGCGAGCAGGGCGTCGACGTCGCGGGCATTGTAGGCGTCGAGCTGGCGCTGGACGACGGCTTCGGGGGACGGATCGGCGGACATTGGCGGAAGAGGCGTGGTTGGGATCCTGGCATTCTGCCATGAAGCGCTCAGCGCCGCGGCTGGTCGCCCGGGTAGGGCGGGCGGGTGCGCACCTTGCGCACGATGCCGGCGCGGTCCAGCAGCAGCACCTGCTCGGCCGCGCCGGCCGGGGTGGCGGTGCTGTACAGCCAGACTTCCATGCCGCTGTCGAACGCCACGGTCCTGGTCTGGCCGAAGGCGGCCACCAGCTCGGCGCGCGTGGTCTTGCCCGGCACCACGACCTGGCCGAAACGCTCTGCCGGCACCAGCGTGCCCGGCGTGGGGGCGCCGGCGCAGCCGGCCAGCAGGCCGGCCGCCAGCAGGGAGAGGAGCAGGTGTCTCACGGCTGCGTCTCCTCGTCGAGGTCGTCCATATAGACGAAATGGACCAGGGTGTCGTCGGGCCAGCTGCGGTCCCAGATCGGCGCGTAATACGTGCGGTCGAGCAGCACCTGGCAGTCGCAGTAGGGCAGCATGTCGCGCGTCTGTTCGCCGCCCGCGTACAGGAAGCGGAACGGCAGGATCTCGCTGCGCGTGCCGCTGCGCAGGACGACGCCGAACACGGGCCGCTCGGTAAAGAACAGGAAGTTGCCGTCCGGGCTGTTGCAGACCTGGTCGGGACCGCTCAGGGTGTCGGCGATCCAGCCGAACAGCGGCGAACGGTTCGACACCAGGCCGGCCTCGACGCCGACCAGGCATTCCAGGCGCAGGTCGCCCAGGCGCCGGGCGCCGGGCGGCAGGCCCGGCGTCGTCACCTGGGCGCGCCACGTCATGCTGGTGGTCTTGCGGTTGGCGAGCACGGCGGCGTCCTCGCGCAGCGCCTGTTCGTTGCGCGGCAGCGTGAAGCTGTTGTCGGGCGCGACCGGCACCGGCACCGCGACGCCGTCGCCGGCGATGCGCAGCGTGATGCCGCGCATGTCGACGTTCGGGGAGCGCGGCAGCAGCCGGAAGCGCAGCGTGGCCCGTGGCGCCAGCGCATGCTCGCGCTCGAAGCGCGCCATGCCGCCGATCATCTTGCGGTAGGACTTGTCGACCGGGTCGCGCGTCGAGGTGACGTTGACGGTTTGCGCGGGCGGCACCACGGCCGCGGGTGGCGGCGCTTCCTGCGCGGCCGGCGCCACCTGGCCATGCGCCAGCAGGGGCGCGGCCAGGAGGACCGGCAGGGCGGACGGCAGCCGGATGCGCATCACCAGTAGCGCACGCGCCCGACGTCCATGTGGACGAACTGCGAATCCGGGTAGTAACCGACCCCGCCGCCCTTGGCCGCCATGGCGACCCGGTGCAGCCTGGCCAGGTCCTGGCCCGGGATGCGCACGTCGATGGCCTTGCCGTCCATGTGCAGGCTGTGCTTCGCCACGCCGCTCGTGTTCTCGTGCAGCTTGGCATTCGTCTCCGGCGACCGGTAGCCGGAAATCACGTGGATGGTCGGGTGGTCGCCGAACCTGGCACTGATGCGGTCGAGCAACATCAACAATTGCGGGTCGATGGCCGCGACCTTGTTGTTGCGGTGGTCGCGCAGCAGCTTGTTGATGTCCTGAAGAGCGTCGGGAATGAACTGGCCCTCGGCCCAGAACACGCTGCGGGTGGTTTCGCCCGTGTGCGTGTTGTACAGGCGCAAGATACGTTCGCCGGGCGCGGCGGCGGCGGTTGCCGAAGGAACCGACTTGGCCTTCACGACGGCGGGCGCACCCAGCACCGATGCCATGACAGCAGAGCTTTTGAGGAAGGAGCGTCGTTGGTTCATGGGACTGTCCTTGCACTGGTGGCTAAGCCTGCATGATACGCCGGTTGCATGGATCGTGCAGCGGACCATGTCTGCACCGCCTGTCGGCCCAGGACGACAAGGCGGTGCAATATTTCCTGGAGACAGGCGTGCACCGACAAGATAGGCATGTGCCTAGAATGCGGGGCTGACCCTCCGAGGAGACCGCATGTCTGTGCTGATCCGGCTGTTCTGCATCCTGTTCCTGCTGGCCCCGGCATGGGCGCCGGCCGCCCGGCCGGACCCGTCCGTCGTCGACATCCCGATCCCCGATATTCCCTACACAAAATTCGTGTTGAAGAACGGCCTGACGGTACTCGTGCACGAAGACCGCAAGTCGCCCGTAGTGGCCGTGAATACCTGGTACCACGTCGGTTCCAAGGACGAGCGGCCCGGCAAGACCGGCTTCGCCCACCTGTTCGAACACCTGATGTTTTCCGGCAGTAAAAACTTCGACAAGACCTTCCTGGCGGCGCTGGAAGGGATCGGCGCGCGCGACCTGAACGGCACCACCAACAAGGACCGCACGAATTATTTCGAGACGGTGCCGGCGTCGATGCTGGACACCGTGCTGTTCGCCGAGAGCGACCGCATGGGCCACCTGCTGCCGGTGCTCGACCGGGCGAAACTCGACCTGCAGCGCGGCGTCGTGCAGAACGAAAAGCGCCAGCGCGAGAACCAGCCCTACGGCGTGGTCGAGCAGCTCGTCGCGGAAAACACCTGGCCGGCCGGGCATCCGTATTCCTGGACCACGATCGGTTCGATGGCCGACCTCGACGCGGCCTCGATGGATGACGTCACGGCGTGGTTCCGCCGCCACTACGGCCCCAACAACGTCGTGCTGGTGCTGGCCGGCGCCATTTCGCCGGACGAGGCCCGCGCCAAGGTCGAGAAATACTATGGCGATATCGCGCCGGGCCCGCCGCTGGCGCGCCAGCGCGCCTGGATCGCCAAGCGCAGCGGCACGCAGCGCATGCGCGTGCAGGACCGCGTGCCGCAGGCGCGCCTCTACCGCATCTGGAACGTGCCCGGCGCCGACACGCCGGAGGAAGCGCTGCTCGACCTGGGCGCGCGCGTGCTGGGCGGCGGCAAGGCATCGCGCCTGTACCGGCGGCTGGTGGAGCGCGACCAGCTGGCGACGTCGGCCTTCGCCGGCAACGATTCCTACGAGATCGCCGGACAGTTCGGCATCAACCTGACGGCCCGCCCGGATGCCGACCCGGCCGCGCTGGAACGCGCCGCCGCCGCGGAATTGCGCGCGCTGCTGGACCAGGGACCGACGGCCGAGGAACTGCGGCGCGCCCAGGTCGCGATCCTGGCCGGGCAGGTGCGCGCGCTCGAGCGCGTCGGCGGCTTCGGCGGGAAAAGCGACGTGCTGGCGCGCTGCGCCGTGTCCACGGGGGCGCCGGATTGCTACAAGACGTATATGCGACGCATCAAGGACGCGACCCCGGCCGCCGTGCGCCAGGCCATGCGCGCCTGGCTGGCCGACGGCGACTTCGTGCTGCAGGTCGACCCGTTCCCGTCCACCCTGGCGGCCGCGCCGTCCACGCTCGAGCGCGGCAGCGGCGCGCCGCCGGCCGGCCAGGCCGAACGGCTGGACCTGCCGCCGCTGCGCAAGGTGGTGCTGTCGAACGGCCTGAAGGTGGTCGTGGCCGAGCGCCACGGCGCGCCCGTGGTCAACCTGTCGCTGATGGTCGACGCCGGCTTCGCCGCCGATTCCCGGCGCCTGCCGGGACTGGCGAGCTTCGCGCTGCGCATGCTGGAAGAGGGCACCGGCGGTGCCGGCGCGAAGGCGCGCGACGCCCAGGACATCGCACGCGAGCTGGAAACGCTGGGCGCGTCGTTCGGCACGACGATCAACCTGGACGGCGCCTTCGTCAACCTGAACGTGCTCGCGCCGACGCTGGCGCGTGCGCTCGGCCTGTATGCCGACCTGGCGCTGCATCCGGCCTTCGCGCCGGCCGAGGTCGAGCGCCAGCGCGCGCTGCGCCTGGCCGGCATCGCGCGCGAACAGACGGTGCCGCGCCTGATGGCGCTGCGCGCGCTGCCGGCGCTCGTGTACGGCCCCGGCCACGCCTATGCGCTGCCGCTGACCGGCAGCGGCACCCCGGATGCGGTGGCGCGCATCGGGCGTGCCGACCTGGCGGCCTGGCACGCGGCTTGGTTCCGTCCGAACAATGCGACGCTGCTGGTCGTCGGCGACACCACGCTGGCGGCGCTGGTGCCGCTGCTGGAACGGGCGTTCGGCGGCTGGCGTCCCGGACCGGTGCCGCCCAAGGACGTGGCGGCGGCCGCCCGGCCGGCCGGCGGCGCCATCTACCTGATCGACCGCCCCGGCGCGCTGCAGAGCGAGATCGTCGGCGCGCAGCCGGCGCCGCCGCGCAACAGTCCGGACGCGACCGCCCTGAACCTGCTGAACGACGTGTTCGGCGGTACCTTCAATTCGCGCCTGAACCTGAACCTGCGCGAGGAAAAGCACTGGTCCTACGGCGCCGGCTCGACCCTGGTGCAGGCCGCCGGGCCGCGCATCCTGTACAGCGCGTCGCCCGTGCAGACCGACAGGACGGCCGATGCGCTGCGCGCGCTGGCGGACGAATACGCCGCCATCGCCGGCGCGCGGCCCGTCACGCCGCGCGAACTGCAGGACGCCCAGGACCACGAGACGCTGGGCCTGCCCGGCGCCTTCGAAACCGTGGGGCAGCTGAGCAATGCCTATGCGGCGATCCTGCAGTACGGCTTGCCCGAGGATTACTACGCCACCTATGCGGCCCAGGTACGCGCCGTCACGCCGGACGGCGTGAACGCGCTGGCGCGCCGGCTGGTGCAGCCGCGCCAGCCGGTCTGGATCGTCGTCGGCGACCTGGCGAGGATCGAGCGCGACATCCGCGCGCTGGGCGTGGGCGAGGTGCGCAGGATCGATACCGAAGGGACGCGACTGCCTTGATCATCTGGAATTCCAGTTTGAAGAGTCTTTTATTGCTAGTTAATAGCAAAAAAAAGTAATTCAAATTCCTTGTTAAATTCTCTTCATTGGAATATCGTTATGCCAACAATAACGATGATCCATTGCGAGGAGAGTGGCCATGCGCGTTCGAACGTGTCGCGGGCAGGTGGTGCTGGGAATGGTGGCCGGGCTGGCCGGTCCGGTCCATGCCCAGCAGGAAACAGTGGGTACGGCAGCGGCGCCGGCCCGGGTGGAAGTGACGGGCAATGCCGCCGGCTACGATGCGCGGCGCGACGATACCGCCATGAAGCTCGTGGTAGGCCGCGAGGAGATGGAGCGCTATGGCGACGCCACCGTGTTCGACGTCCTCAAGCGCGTTCCCGGCGTGACGGTGGTGAACAATGGCCGCACCATCCAGTTGCAGATGCGCGGCCTGGGCAGTGGCTATACCCAGGTGCTGGTCGACGGCGAGCGCATGCCGGCCGGTTTTTCGCTGGAAAACCTGGCGCCCGGCCTGGTCGAACGCATCGAGGTGATGCGCGCGCCCAGCGCGGAATTTTCCACGCAGTCGATCGCCGGCACCATCAACATCGTGTTGCGCAAGGGACCGCGGAAGGGCAAGGACGACGGCTGGGACGACGGCAAGGACGGGCGCCGGCGCGAACTCAAGCTGGGCTACCTGCATTCGAGCGATTTCACCGGGCCGAGCGCGACGGTCGACCTGGCCGGGCGCGCCGGCAAGGCGGCGTATTCGCTGTCGGGCAACGTCAACCACGAAAGCTTCGAACGCCACTTCAGCGGCTACCAGGACAATACGCGGCCCGACGGCACGGTCGACCTGTTGCGCACGACCGACGTCCCGGAAAACGGCCACATCAACCGCTTCAGCCTGAACCCGAAGCTGGACTGGACGCTCGACGGCGGCGATACCTTGTCCTGGCAAACTTTTATTACCGGTAACAAGTTCCGCAACCACCCGCACCCCATCGTCACGACGCGCATCGGCGCGCCGCCGCCGCTGCCGGACGTGGCCACGCTGTTCGAGGGCGAAACGCAGCAACTGCGTTCCGAGCTGGCCTGGACGCATGCCTTCGCCTCCGGCACCAGGCTCGATGCGAAGCTCGGCGTCGAAGGCACGTACAACAAGAACACGTCGCACAACCGCGGCCTCGACGCCGCCGGCGTGCTGGTGCAGGACGACGACCGCCGCACGGCGGCGCGCGAGCGCGGTATTGTGTCGACCGGCAAGTTCAGCCGCACGCTGGACGGCGGCCACGCGCTGGTCGCCGGCTGGGACGGTGGCGCGGCCTGGCGCGACGAAACGCGTACCCAGCGCGATGCCGCCACCCCGCTGCCGCCCACGCTGCCGGGCTACGAAGTGTCGGACGGCCGCGCCGCGCGGCTAGCGCTGTACGCCCAGGACGAGTGGACCATCGCCGCGGCCTGGTCGGCCTACCTGGGCGTGCGCTGGGAAGGCATCCGCACGGATGCGTCGGGCAATACCTTCGCCACCACCCGCGTGACGTCCAGCGTCTGGAGCCCGATCGCGCAAGTGCTGTGGAAGATCCCCGACACCAAGGGAGACCAACTGCGCCTGGCCCTGAGCCGCACCTACAAGGCGCCGGAACTGGCCAACCTGCTGCCGCGCCGCCAGATCTGGGACAACAACGATGCGACCGAAGCCGATTTCCTCGGCAACCCGCGCCTGCGGCCGGAACTGGCCTGGGGCCTGGATGCGGCCTGGGAGCATTACTGGGCCGAGGGCGCGCTGTTCTCGCTGGCCGCCAACTGGCGCCGCATCGGCAACTACACCGGCAACCGCGTGTATTTCGACGGCTACCGCTGGATCTACACGCCGGAAAACGTCGGCCGCGCCGACAGCCGCGGCCTGGAACTGGACACCAAGTTCCCGCTGCGCACCCTGTTCGCATCGGCCCCGGCGCTCGACGTGCGCGCCAGCCTGAGCCGGAACTGGTCGGACGTCGACGCGGTGCCAGGGCCGGACAACCGGATCGAAGGGCAGACGCCGCTGTCGGGCACGCTGGGGCTGGACTGGAAGGCGGGCGCCTGGACGTCCGGCGCCAGCTTCGCCTTCCGCAGCAGCGCGCGGGTACGCAGCTACGCCGACCGCTGGACCTACGCGCGCGCAAGCCGCGACCTGGAGGCGTACGCGGTCTGGAAGATGGGCCCGAAGCTGGCGCTGCGCTTCGCGCTGGCCAACCTGCTGCGCCAGGAAAACGGCTTCGAGGTGAATTATGCCGACCCGGTGCGAGGACTGCTCAAGCGCAGCTGGGCGTATCCGGGCAGCGTGAAATTCAGGACGACGCTGGAGACGGTGTTCTAAATCGATACGTCCTCCCGGCCTGCGCCGGGACGACGCCGTTCAGCTACCGGTCTTGCGCTTCTTCTGCTCGTCCTGGTACTGGTGGAAGCGCTCGACGTGCTCCAGCCGGCGCAGCACCTTCGAATGCGGGTCGAGCGTGTACGTCGCCCCGGCCGGCAGCGCCACGCTGCCGCGGCCGTCCGTCATCGGCACGTCGACGATGCGCTCGCCCACCCGCACCTCGACCGGCATCGGGAACGGCGTGCCCTTTTCCGTCTTCCACGCCAGCTGCAGGGTGTCGCCGCTGCGCACGGCCTGCAGCTCGGGCAGGGCGGCCTGGTACAGGTAGGCCTGGAAGAACCAGTCGAGGTCGCGTCCGGCATTGCGCTTGACGATGGCCATGAATTCCGGCGTGGTGCCGTAGCGCGGCGCGAAGTTGCCGGGGCGCGGGTCCGGGGTGCCGTAGACGCTCTCGCGCACCGAGCGGAAGAACACGGCGTCGCCGACCAGGCCGCGCAGCGTGTGCATGACCAGCGAACCCTTCACGTAGATGTCCTGGCCCGGGCCCAGCTTCTCGTCGTACACCTCTTCTTCCAGCTTGGGCACGCCCGACACGATCGGCCGTTTGTTCTTGACGCCCGCGCGCGACTGCATCAGGAGGGCAAAGTATTCCTGGTCGCCGCGCAGCCACTGCATGTACAGCGGCTGCATGTAGCTGCCCAGGCCCTCGTGCAACCACATATCGTCCCAGTTGTCGTTGGTGAGCTGGTTGCCGAACCATTCGTGGGCGAACTCGTGCTGCAGCAGTTCGTCGTAGCCGTAGGCTGTCTTCGCGTACTTGTTGCCGTAGGCATTGATGGTCTGGTGTTCCATGCCCTTGTGCGGCGTCTCGACCACGCCCATCTTTTCATCGCCGAACGGGTAGGGGCCGATGACGTTCTCGAAGAAGTCCAGCATCGGCGCGAATTCCGCGAACAGTTCCCTGGCCTGTGCCTCGCTCTGCGGCAGGTAGTAGAAGCGCAGCGGGATCGTGTTGCCGTAGCGGCTGGCGTAGTTCCCTTCCATCAGCTTGTAGGGACCGACGTTGATCGAGATGCCGTAGGTGCTCGGGTTCCTGGTGCGCCAGTGCCAGGTGCGCCAGCCGTCCTTCTCGTCCATGCCCAGCGCCACGCCGTTGCCGGCGGCGACCAGCGGCGCCGGCACCGTGAAGTGCTCCTCGACGATCTTCGCCTTGCCGGTCGGGTGGTCGATGCACGGCCAGAACAGGTCGCAGCCTTCGCCCTGCACGGCGCTGGCGACCCAGGGCTGGCCGTCCGGCGTCTTCGACCAGACGAAGCCGCCGTCCCACGGCGCCTTCTTGGCCACGTGCGGCTGGCCGTGGTACTGCACGCGCACCGTAGTCTGCCTGCCGGGCTCCAGGCGCTGCGGCAGGTCGACGGTCAGCTTGCCCTCCGGGTTGCGCCAGCGGCCGGCGGCCAGCGGCTGGCCGTCGACCTCGATGGCGTCGATCGGCAGATTGCGGTCGAGGTCGAGCTCGATGCGATCGAGCGGGGCGCGGGTGCCGAAGGTCAGTCGCACGTCGCCGCGGATGCTGCGCGTGTCCGGTTCGATGCGCAGCGCCAGGTCGGCCTTCTCGAAGTCGAGGGCGAGCTGGTCGCTGCTGCGCGCCGCGCCGGAGCCGGTGGTGTAGGCCGTCATGGGGGGCTGCTGCTGCGTGGTGGCGCACGCCACCAGCAGGGCGCTCATGCCGGCAAGGGCGATTCGTTTCATGGTCGTTCGGCGCCGCGGCGCTCCGCTGTTGATGATCATGAGAAATTTATCACAGAGGCAACCCGCTGCGAATAGGGCGCAGGCGGATAGGGCGAGCGCGCGCCGCCGAATCCGCGCTTGGCCGATACTTTGCCCAAGGAGGAACCATGGACGACACCAAACTGGACATCGCACGCACCGCCCTGGTGCTGATCGACTTGCAGAATTTCAACACGACGCGCCAGCTGGCGCCGCACCCGGCCGACCGCGTCGTCGGCAACTGCGTGCTGCTGGCGGACGAGATGCGCAACCGCGGCGGCATGGTGATCTTCGTGCGCGTGCTGCTGGACGAATTGCTGCCGCTGCCCGCGGACAACCCGATGAAAAAAACCGGCACCCCGACTCCGCCGCCCGAAGCCCTGCATTTCTCGCCGGACGCCCAGGTGCAGGCGCAGGACATCGTCGTCACCAAGCGCCAGTGGGGGGCGTTCTACGGGACCGACCTGGAGCAGTTGCTGCGCCGCCGCCGCATCAAGACCATCGTGCTGGGTGGCATCGCGACCAATTTCGGCGTCGAGTCGACGGCGCGCGCCGCCTTCGACCAGGGCTTCGAGCTGGTGTTCGCCGAGGATGCGATGAGCAGCATGGATGCCGACGCGCACAATGTCGCGTGCGCAAACGTGTTCAAGGTGATGGGCAAGGTGCGCTCGACACGCGCGCTCGTCGACGCGCTGCAGGCGGGAACGGGCGACGCATGACGCATGACGCATGATGGGGGCCGCGCCGGTGCCGGCGCGTTCCCGTCATGCCGGTCGCAGCGCTTACTTGCGTTGTTGCTGCTGCTGCTGCGCTGCCTGGGCCTGGGCGTTCGCCTGGGCCTGCTGGCGTTCCTGCTTTTCCTGCTTTTCCTGTTTCTTGGCCATATGGTGGCCGACGGCGCAGCCGGCGGCCGCGCCGAGCACGCCGTGCTTGCCGGCCACGTGGCCGCCGACCGCGCCCACGGCGGCGCCCTTCAGGCAGCCGGGCTTGGCCCAGGCACCCGTCGCGGCGAGCGACAGCATCAGGGAAATGGCGATCGATCCGGTCTTCAACTTCATGGCGTTCTCCTGGCGATACGGCGGCGGAATGCCGCCCGACGACACCAGCATAGGCACGGTTTTCCACGGTGAATGTACGCCATCCAACCGTGGAAACAATCCGTAATGCAGGAGAGGGGAAGGAGCGTCAGCCCTTGCGCTGGATGCCGGCCGCGATCTCGTACGAGCGCAGGCGCGCCGCGTGGTCGAAGATCTGCGAGGTGATCATCAGCTCGTCGGCGCCGGTGCGCTCGATGAACGCTTTCAGCTGGCGCTCGACCGTGTCGGGCGCGCCGATCGCCGAGCACGACAGCACCGAATCGAGCATCGTGCGCTCCGCCGGGCCGAGCAGGTCGTAGTAGCCCGCGACCGGCGGTTTCAATTTGGTCGGATGGCCGGTGCGCAGGTTGACGAAGGCCTGTTGCATCGAGGTGGCGCGCAACTGCGCTTCCTCGTCGCTGTCGGCCGCGAACACGTTAAAGCCGAGCATCACGTACGGCTTGTCGCGCTGGGCCGACGGGCGGAAGGTGGCGCGGTAGATCTCGATCGCCTGCATCATCATCTGCGGCGCGAAGTGCGAGGCGAAGGCATAGGGCAGGCCCAGGTGCGCGGCCAGCTGCGCCCCGAACAGGCTGGAGCCGAGGATCCACACCGGCACGTTCAGCCCCGCTCCGGGCACGGCGCGCACGCGGCCGCGCGGCGCATCGGAGAAATAATCGAGCAGCTCGACGACGTCCTGCGGGAACTCGTCCGCATCGGAAGCGAGGTTGCGGCGCAGCGCGCGCGCCGTCGCCTGGTCGGAGCCGGGCGCGCGGCCCAGGCCCAGGTCGATGCGGCCCGGATACAGCGCTTCGAGCGTGCCGAACTGTTCGGCGATCACGAGCGGCGCGTGGTTCGGCAGCATGATGCCGCCGGCGCCGACGCGGATGCGCGTGGTGCCGCCGGCCACGTGGCCGATCAGCACCGCGGTCGCCGCGCTGGCGATGCCCGGCATGCCGTGGTGTTCGGCCAGCCAGAAGCGGTGGTAGCCCCAGCGCTCGCCGTGTTGCGCGAGATCGAGCGAGTTACGGAAGGAATCAGATGCCTGCGCCCCTTCCGTGATCGGGGCCAGGTCGAGTATCGAGAATGGGATCATGGCGGGAATCATACGCCGATCGTTGCGTTCGCGTGCGCGGTGGTCCGGAAACCGGTCTCGCGTATGGACACCGGACGCCACGCTTGACCCTGCCCGGCACCCTGCCTATGATTGCCTTTTTTTAAGGCAGTCCCGTCCATGTTACCGTTTCCCTTCCGTGTCCGATTGCAGCGCCGTACCCTGTTCGCCGTCGCCTGTCTCGCCGTGCTGGCCGCGGGCTGCGCCGTGCCCGGCCGTCCGCTGCCGGGCACGCGCCAGACCGCCCTCGACGCGCGGCGTTTCCCCGAGATCGATGCCGCCATCCGGGAGGCGATCGGCGAGAAAAAACTGCCGGGCGCCGTGTTCCACCTGGAGCGCGACGGCGACATGCATGAACGGGCCTACGGCGCGCTCAGCTACGAGCCGGGGGCGGCGCCGGTCACGCCCGACACCGTGTTCGACGCCGCCTCGCTGAGCAAGGTGCTGGCCACGGCGCCATCGGTCCTGATGCTGGCCGAGGAAGGCAGGATCGACCTCGATGCGCGCCTGGCGGCGTATTTTCCGGAATGCGCCGGCGGCGGCAAGGACGCCATCACGATCCGCCACCTGCTGACGCACAGTTCGGGCCTGCCGTCCGGCCTGCCGGCGAAACCGGCCTGGCACGGCGACGCGGCCGCGCATGCGCTGGCGTGTAATACCGCCGTGACCGCCGCCCCGGGCACGCTGCTGCGCTATTCCGACATCAATTACATCCTGCTGGGCCAGCTCGTCCAACGCGTGTCCGGCATGCCGCTGGACCAGTTCGCGCACACCCGCATCTTCGCGCCGCTGGGCATGCGCGATACCGGCTACCTGCCGCTGCGGCGTGGCGTGGCGGCCGCCGCGATCGCCCCCACGCAGAAAGGGGCGCAGCCGGGCACGGTCACGGCGCACGGCGACCTGGCGCCGGGCGCGCTGCTGCAGGGCGTCGTGCACGACCCGACCGCGCGCCGCATGGATGGCGTGGCCGGCTCGGCCGGCGTGTTCACCACGGCGCGCGACGTGGCGCGCTATGCCCGCATGCTGCTGAATGGCGGCGAGCTCGACGGCGTGCGCATCCTGCGGCCCGACAGCGTGCGCCTGCTGAGCACGGCCCAGACGCCCGCCGGGCTGGCAGCGCGCGGCATGGGGATGGACATCGACTCGCCGTATGCGGTGCGCCCGCGCGGCACGCTGTACCCGGTTGGCGCCAGCTACGGCCACACCGGTTTCACGGGCTGCGTGCTGTGGATCGACCCCCGATCACGCAGTTTCTACGTGCTGCTGTCGAACCGCGTCTATCCGGACGACGCCAGCCGCGTGCTCGAGCTGTACACCCGCCTGGGCACGCTGTCGGCCGAGGCGGCGGGCCTGGTTCACCCGCGATGAATAATTTCCTTGCGGCTAACGCGCGCACGCTTTGCCGCGATCGCTTTAGACTGGATTCCTCTGAACGGTATCTCATTGATATTGTTGAGCTTTTTGCCCCAAACACATATTAGGAGAAACGACATGCAGATGAATAAACTACTGAAAGGCCTGATGGGTGCGTCGATTGCCATGGCGATGATGGGCGCCGCCCAAGCCCAAACCACGACGTCGCAGGACCAGTCGTCGACCAGCAAATCGTCGTCGAAGCATACCGGCAAGAAACAATCGAGCAGCGGCACCACCACGACTGACCATCTGGGCAGCGGCACCACCAGCGGCAGCAGCGGCACCATGGGCACCGGCTCGTCGGGCACCAGCGGCACGACCGGCACCAGCGGCGCCGGTTCGATGGGCACCAGCGGCACCACGGGCGCTACCGGCACGACCGGCGCCACGAGCACGGCCACGGATCCGATGGGCACCGGCACCACCGGCGCCACCGGCACCATGGGTTCGGGCGCGACCGGCACCAGCGGCATGAGCGGCAGCACCGGCGCCGGCGGTGTCAGCTCGGGCAGCGGCTTGAGCGGATCGAGCGGCGGCATGACCGGCACCGGCGCGGGCTCGGGCGCGGGTACCAGCGCGACCGGTACCGGCACCAGCACCGGCACGACCAGCAGCGGCACCAGCACCACCGGCACCAGCACGACCAGTGGCAACGCCGGCGGCACCGGCGGCCGCGGCTACTGATCCGTAGTCGATCCGCAGTAGCCATCGCCTCCGCCTCGGCGGGGGCGATGTGTTTTTGGATTACGAGAAGATGCCTACCGCAAGCTCGGCCCAGGCCAGCAGCAATGCCAGCCCGAGTCCCGCGCCCAGCAGGATGCGCCGGCGCGGCGTGCGCAGCAGGCGCGCCAGGAATACATGGGCCAGTCCGGTGCCGCCCAGCAGCACGGCGGCGGCCAGGAAGTCTTCCGCTCCCCAGTTCACGTCCCGGGTAAGCTGCATGGCCGCCAGCGGCACCAGCAGCAGGGCCGCGGTCGCCAGCGCGACGCGCAGCACGTCCCTGGCGATGGGGCGTTGGTGTCCGGTCATGATGGTCATGCTTTCCTCCGCAGGTGTCGGGCCGTGCCGCCATCATAGCGCGTTCGCGCGCGCCGTCACGCTTCGCGCATCGATCCTGTCGCGCGATACCGTTCGTGCCAGGCGAACGCCTTTTCCAGCACGTGGGGCGTCTGCCCGCCGCGCTGCTGCGCCTCGGCCACGTAGGCGCGCAGCATGGTCTTGTACGGCTCGGCCACGCAATTGGCGATGATGACCTCGGCGCGCTCGCGCGGCGCCAGCCCGCGCAGGTCGGCCAGGCCGAGCTCCGTGACGATGACGTCGACGTCGTGCTCGGTGTGGTCGACATGCGAGACCATCGGTACGATCGACGAGATGGCGCCGCCCTTGGCCAGCGACTTGGTGGCGAAGATCGACAGGTAGGCGTTGCGCGCGAAGTCGCCCGAGCCGCCGATGCCGTTCATCATGTGGGTGCCGCCCACGTGGGTCGAGTTGATATTGCCGTAGATGTCGAACTCGAGCGCCGTGTTGATGGCGATGAGTCCCAGGCGGCGGATGACTTCCGGATGGTTGCTCACTTCCTGCGGGCGCAGCACCAGGCGGTCCTTGTACTTTTCCAGCTCGGCGAACACCTGGCGTCCCTTTTCCTCGGACAGGGTGATCGACGAACCCGAGGCGAAATCGAGCTTGCCGGCGTCGAACAGGTCGAAGGTCGAATCCTGCAGCACCTCGGAGTACATGGTCAGGCCCTTGAACGGACCGTCGATCAGGCCGGCCAGCACGGCGTTGGCGATGGTGCCGATGCCGGCCTGGATCGGCATCAGGCGCTCGGTCAGGCGGCCGGCGGCGATCTCGGCGTTGAAGAAATCGGTCAGGTGGCCGGCGATGGCGGCGGTGTCGTCGTCCGGCGGCTGGATGGTGGAAGCGCTGTCATGCTTCTCGGTCATGACGATGGCCACGATCTTCTCGGGCGGGATGGCGATCGCCGTGGCGCCGATGCGGTCGCTGACGTTCATGAGCGGCATCGGCTCGCGCTGCGGGCGGTGCTTGGGGATGAAGACGTCGTGCAGGCCTTCGAGCGCGGGCGACTGCGAGAGGTTGATCTCGACGATCACCTTGTCGGCCAGGATCGCGAAGCTGGCGCTGTTGCCGACCGAGGTCGTGGGCACGATCGCGCCCGATTCCGTGATCGCCACCGCTTCGACGATGGCCACGTCGACCGGCGCGATGTGGCGGCTGCGCAGCTGCTCGACGGTTTCGGACAGGTGCTGGTCGATGTACATGACCTCGCCGCGGTTGATCGCCGCGCGCAGCACCGGGTCGACCTGGAAGGGCATGCGCCGCGCCAGCGCGCCGGCCTCGGTGAGCAGCTTGTCCGTGTCGTGGCCGAGCGAGGCGCCGGTCAGCAGCGTGATCTTCAGCGGTTCGCGGCGGGCGCGTTCGGCCAGCGCGGCCGGCACCACCTTGACGTCGCCGGCGCGCGTGAAGCCGCTCATGCCGACGGTCATGCCGTCCTCGATCCAGCCGGCGGCCTCGCGGGCGCTGGTGACGCGCGCACGCAGCGGCATGCAGCGGATGCGTTCCTGGTAATCCTGGTTCATGTCTCTCATGGTGCTTTCTTCGTCGTGGAAACTCAGCCGAGCCGGCAATCCACCGGCTGCAGCGGTAGGGGCAGGTCGCGCTCGCCCAGGGCCGTGCGCACGTCGATCTCGATCGTGCGGCAGATGGCGTCGAGCGGCAGGTCGTTGTCGAGGGTGCCGAACGGTTCCTCGATCTCGTCGCCGAGCGCGTCGAGGCCGAAGATGGTGTAGGCGACGACCAGGGTCACCAGCGGGGTCGCGTAGCGGATCGTGTCGACCAGGCCGAACGGCAGCAGCAGGCAGTACAGGTAGGCGGTGCGGTGCAGCAGCAGCGTGTACGAGAACGGGATCGGCGTGCCGCGGATGCGTTCGCAGGCCGCGTCGACGCCGGCCATGGCGGTGAGCGTCGCGTCGAGCGCCGGCGCGGTGCAGGCATCGATGCGCCGCTCGCGCAGGCACAGGGCCAGGTCGGCCCCCATCTCCAGCACCAGCGCGTGCGGCAGGTTCGGCAGCGTGCGCACGCGCTCCCATTCGCCGGGCGCCAGCCAGGGCGCGACGTCGGCGGCGGGATCGCTGCCGCGCAGGCGGTGGCGCAGCGCATGCGCGTGGCCGATGGTCCGGCGCAGCATGCGGGTGCGCACGTCGGCGCCGCCGGCGCAAAATGGCAGCGCGACGTCGACCAGCGACAGGCACTGGCGCGCCAGGCTGCGGCTGCGCAGCACCAGGTCGCCCCATTGCTTGCGGCCTTCCCAGTAGCGGTCGTAGGCCGAGTTGTTGCGAAAGCCGAGGAAGATCGCCAGCGGCAGTCCCATCAGCGTGAACGGCATGGGCGTCAGCGAGAACTTGATGCCGTCGACGATGCCGTCGGTGACGGTGACGGCGACGGCCAGCAGCGTGACGGTGGCCAGGCTTTTCCAGATGGCCGGCAGGACCGAGCCGCGCATCGTCAGGAACAGCCGCAGCGGGGTGGGGCGCTCGCGCACGATCATGGGCGTACCCGTCCGGGTCGGTGCGGCTGGAAGGAAAGAAGATCGGTCGGGCCTTGCATCGCTGTCGTGGGAGAGTGGGG
>DAMAFT010000002.1:0-24059 GCA_031995805.1 Massilia sp. | reverse complement strand
CAAGGCCTTCGTCGCCGCCTTCACCAGGGCCAACAAGGACATGCGCCCGAACTTTCACGCGGTCGGCGCCTACGACGGCATGCAGCTGCTGTACGCGGCCCTGAAAAAAACCGGCGGCAACAGCGAGGGGCCGAAGCTGCTGGAAGCGATGAAGGGGTTGTCGTGGACCAGCGTGCGCGGTCCGGTCACGCTCGACGCGGCCACGCGCGACCTGGTGCAGACCGTGTACATCCGCAAGGCCGAGCAGCTCGATGGCGGCGTCTACAACGTCGAGTTCGACAAGGTCGAGAAGTTCCGCGATCCGGGCGTGGACTGACCGTCCCGGGCCGCGCATTCACGCCGCGGCGCTGTCCGTTCCAGGCAGCGCCAGCGGCGCGCGGCTCTGTTCGTTGTTGGCCTCGACCAGCTTGGCCAGCAACGTCATGAACAACGCCTGTTCCTGCCCGGCCAAGGGCGCCAGCAGGCGCTCGCGCAGGCGCGCGGCGCCCGGCTCCAGCGCCGCCAGCAGGCGCGCGCCCGCCGGCGTGATCGACAGGGCGCGCTGGCGCCGGTTGTGCGGGATCACCTTGCGCTCCAGCAGTCCCTTTTCTTCCAGCCGCGCACACACCGTCGCGCCGGTCGAGGTATCGACGGCCGCCAGCCCCGCCAGCGACACCTGGTCGATGCCCGGATGCTCCGCCAATTGACTCAGCAGCGCGTACTGCACCGGCGTCAGCTCGCCGCCCATCTCGTCGTGGAAGATCGACACGGAGATCTGCTGGGCGCGTCGCAGCAGGTGGCCCGGGTGCTCGTACAGGTCGCGCATCGGGTGGCGCTCGTCGGTGTCGGTCGGCATGGCGTGATCGGTCTTGGTGCGGCGCACCATCGAAATAGTCCTGGCGCGTAGTTTACTTCGGCGCCCAAACGCAGGATACTTTTTAAAACATTCAGTGTACTGAATATTAAACCATAAGGAGACAAGCATGTTCCCAAAGAACGCCTGGTACGTGGCCTGCACCCCGGACGAAATCGACGGCAAGCCGCTGGGCCGCCAGATCTGCGGCGAGAAGATCGTGTTCTACCGCGGCGCGCAGGGCAAGGTGGCCGCCGTCGAGGATTTCTGCCCGCACCGCGGCGCGCCGCTGTCGCTCGGCTTCGTCCGCGACGGCAACCTGGTATGCGGCTACCACGGCCTGGAAATGGGCTGCGAAGGCAAGACCGTCAGCATGCCGGGCCAGCGCGTGCGCGGTTTCCCCTGCATCCGCAGCTACGCGGTGGAAGAGCGCCACGGCTTCATCTGGGTCTGGCCCGGCGACAAGGCGCTGGCCGACCCCGCCGCCATCCACCGCCTGGCCTGGGCCGAGGACCCGGAATGGGCCTATGGCGGCGGCCTGTATCACATCCAGTGCGACTACCGCCTCATGATCGACAACCTGATGGACCTGACGCACGAGACCTACGTGCACGCCAGCAGCATCGGCCAGAAGGAGATCGACGAGGCGCCGGTGAACACCAGGGTGGAGGGCGAGCAGGTGGTCACCAGCCGCTTCATGGAGAACATCATGGCGCCGCCGTTCTGGCGCGCCGCGCTGCGCGGCAACGGCCTGGCCGACGACGTGCCGGTGGACCGCTGGCAGATCTGCCGCTTCGACGCGCCCAGCCACGTGATGATCGAGGTGGGCGTGGCGCATGCCGGCAAGGGCGGCTACCACGCCGATGCGGCGCACAAGGTGTCGAGCATCGTGGTCGATTTCATCACGCCCGAAACGGAAACCTCGCACTGGTACTTCTGGGGCATGGCGCGCAACTTCAAGGCGCAGGACAAGGACCTGACCGATACCATCCGCGCCGGCCAGGGCAAGATCTTCGGCGAGGACCGCGAGATGCTCGAGCTGCAGCAGCAGAACATCCTGCGCCATCCCGAACGGCGCCTCTTGATGCTGAACATCGACGCCGGCGGCGTGCAGTCGCGCCGCATCATCGACCAGTGGCTGGCGCGCGAGCAGGCCGGGCAGGCCGCGCCCGCCGACGCGGCCGCGCAAGGCAAGGTGGCGGCATGAACACCATCGAAGTCCGGGTAGCGCACAAGCGCAGCGAGGCCGACGGCATCTGCAGCTACGAGCTGGTGACGACCGACGGCGCGCCGCTGCCGCCGTTCGAGGCCGGCGCCCACATCGACGTGCACGTCGGCGAGCAGCTGGTGCGCCAGTACTCGCTGTGCAATGCGCCGGGCGAGACGCACCGCTACCAGATCGCGGTGCTGAAGGACGCCGCCTCGCGCGGCGGTTCGCAGGCGATGCACGACACCATCGACACCGGCTCGGTGCTGCGCATCGGCGCACCGAAGAACCTGTTCCCGCTGGTCGAGGCCGAGCGCACGCTGCTGCTGGCCGGCGGCATCGGCGTGACGCCGATCCTGGCGATGGCGGAAACGCTGGCGGCGCGCGGCGCCGACTTCGAGATGCACTACAGCGCCCGCGCGCCGGAGCGCACCGCGTTCCGCGAACGCATCGGCGCCGCGCCGTTCGCCGGCCGGGTGCACTTCCATTACGACAGCGGCGAGCCCGCCCAGAAGCTCGACCTGCAGGCATTGCTGGCCGCGCCCGGCGCCGGCACCCACCTGTACGTCTGCGGCCCGCAGGGCTTCATCGACCACGTGCTGGGCAGCGCCCGGGCGCTGGGCTGGCCGGCGGCGCATCTGCACGTCGAGTACTTCGGCGCGGCCGCCGTGGACACCAGCGGCGACCGGCCCTTCGACGTGAAGCTGGCCGCGAGCGGCAAGGTGGTGACCATTCCCGCCGGCCAGACCGTGATCAAGGTGCTGGCCGAGCATGGCGTCGACATCCCGTATTCGTGCGAGGAGGGCGTGTGCGGCACGTGCCTGACGCGGGTGCTGGAGGGCGTGCCGGACCACCGCGACCTGTACCTGACCGAGGAAGAGCAGGCCGCCAACGACCAGTTCACGCCGTGCTGTTCGCGGGCGAAGACGCCGGTGCTGGTGCTGGATCTGTAAAAACCCCGTCGTTCCCGCGCCTGCGCGGGAACGACGGGTTCAAAGCGCCGCGACGAACCCTTCCACCGCCCGCGCAAACGCCTCCGGCTGCTCGATCGCACTGACGTGCGACGCGTCCTCGATCACCGCCAGCGCGGCGCCCGGGATGCCGTCGGCCAGCGCCTGCGCCATCGCCACCGGCGTACCCTGGTCCAGCGCCCCGGCGATGACCAGCGTCGGCACCGCGATGGCGCCCAGGCGCGCGCCGGTGTCGACCTTGCCCACGGCGTTGCAGCAGCCGGCGTAGCCGACCGGGTCGGTGGCGACCAGGCGGCGGCGGAAGCGCGCCACCGTGGCGGCCTTTTGGGTGCGGAAGCCTTCGTGGAAGTAGCGCGCCATGACGGTGTCGGCGACCGGCTCGATGCCCTGTTCGCGCACGATGGCCACGCGCTGTTCCCAGGCCTCGCGCGCCGCCGCGGGATAGCCGCTGGTGGTGTTGGCCAGCACCAGCGCGCGCACCAGCGCCGGATGGCGCAGCGCCAGTTCCTGGCCGACCATGCCGCCCATCGACAGCCCGACCCAGACCACCGGCCCGGTGTCCAGTTCGCGCAGCAGGCGCGCGGCGTCGTCGGCCAGTTCGGCCATCGCGTACGGGCCCGGCGGCGCGTCCGAGCTGCCGTGGCCGCGGTGGTCGTAGGCGATCACGCGGCAGTCCTGCGCCAGCCGGTTGGCGAGGTCGTCCCACATCGCCAGGTCGCAGCCCAGCGCGTGGCTCAGCACGATCGTGTGGCGCGGCGCCTTGCCGCTCCTCGGTTCGCGCACGCTGTAGTGCAGCACCGGGGCGCCGGCCGTGCGGCCTGCGCGGCCGCTGCCGCTGTGCGCCGCCGCCGCCGGGACGGCCGGTTCCAGCACGTAGCCGATCTGCTCCCCCACCTCGCGCAGGATGGCCAGCGTGTGCGTGAACGCCGTGTTCGCGGCCGGCACGCCGGCATAGATGGCCGACTGCATCAGGATTTCCTTGAGCTCGTCCGGGGTCAGGCGGCTGCCGGCATCGCCCAGCAGGGCGGCGCGCACGTGCAGCTCGAACTCTTCCCAGCGGCCCAGCGCGATCGTGATCGACAGGACGATGGCGCGCCGCGTTTTATGATCGAGGCCGGGGCGGCCCCAGATCTCGTGCCAGGCGAAGCGGGTGATCAGGTTCTGGAAGTCGGCATTGAAGGCGTTCGCATTGTTCAGCGAACGGTCGACCCAGGCGTCGCCGAGGACGTTGCGGCGATTCTGCAGGCCGCGTTCGAAATCATGGTCAAGCGGATCGAAACTCATGGCAGCTCATTCGTGAAAAGGGTGGGTGGCGTCGAGCGCGGCCATGGCCGGGCGCAGCGCCTGCAACTGGCGGTCGGCCAGGCGGCGCGCCGGCGCGGTGGCGGCGACCGGGTCGAACACGGCGGCGAGCCGGCCGAGGTCGACCTGGTCCGCCAGCGCCGGGTCGGCCGCGATGGCGTCGCGCAGCAGCGGTTCGAGGTCGCGGTTTTCGCCGGCGGCGCGCCGGGCCAGCCGTTCCAGCAACTCGTGGGCACGCGGCCGGCCGATGGCGCCGGACAGGTAGCCGGAGGCCGCCTCGGCGAACACCTGGCCGTGCAGCGCGTGGATGTTGTCCAGCATGCGCGCGCGGTCGACCGCGAGGCCGGCGAAGGCTTCCGCCAGCGCGGCCAGGGCGCCGTGCGCGGACAGGAACAGTTGCGGCCATTCGGCCAGCTCGGCCTGCCAGTTGCCCAGGCCGCGCTCGTGCTGCTGGTCCATGCAGGACAGCAGCGCGGCCGCGTGCTGCGGAGTGCGGCGCGCGGCCGCCAGCGCGATCATGGTCGAGACCGGATTGCGCTTGTGCGGCATGGCCGACGAGCCGCCGCGGCCGTTGCCGGACGGTTCCGCCAGTTCGCCGATCTCGCCCTGGGCCATCAGCCCGAGGTCGGTGGCCAGCTTGCCCAGGCTGCCGCCCAGCACCGCCACCTCCAGCCCCAGGCGGACCCATTCGTCGCGCTGGGTGTGCCAGGCGGCGTCGGCCACCTTCAGGCGCAGCTCGGCGGCCACGCGCGCGGCCACGGCGGCGCCGTGCTCTCCCATCACGGCCAGG
Organism: Massilia sp.; assembly: GCA_031995805.1. Taxonomy (GTDB): domain Bacteria; phylum Pseudomonadota; class Gammaproteobacteria; order Burkholderiales; family Burkholderiaceae_D; genus Telluria. Next base: position 18,957 of record DAMAFT010000002.1, on the reverse strand, counting down.
GTGCCGACGGCGCCGCCCAGCTGCAGCTGCAGCGCGCGCGCCGCCGCTTCGCGCAGCCGCGTGCGCGCGCGCACCAGCGGCGCCAGCCAGCCGGCCGCCTTGAAGCCCAGGCTGGTGACCTGGGCCGGCTGCATCAGCGTGCGCGCCAGCACCGGCGTGTCCAGGTGTTCCTCGGCCAGCTGCAGCAACCGGCCGGTCAGGTCGCGCAGGCCGTCGTCGAGCAGGCGCAGCGCCTCGCGCGTGGCCAGCACCAGCGCGGTGTCGATCACGTCCTGGCTGGTACTGCCCCAGTGCACGTGGCGCGCCGCCTCGGCATCGTACAGCGCCACCGTGCGGGTGAGTTCCTTGACCAGCGGGATGGCCAGGCTGCCGGCGCGGCGGCCGGCGCGCACCAGCGCCGGAATGTCGTACAGCTGGGCGTTGCAGACGCCGCCGATGGCGCTCGCCGCCGCCGGCGGGATCAGGCCCTCGGCGGCCTGGGCGCGCGCCAGCGCCGCCTCGAACGCGAGCATGGCCTGCACCACGGCCGCGTCGTCGAAGGCGGCGACCATGTCCGGCGTGGTGAGAAAATTGTCGAAGATCGATACGCTCACGAAGGCTCCGGTTCTGGTGGGATCACGGGATCAAGCGTAATCGAAGAAGACGGTTTCCTGCTCGCCCTGCATGCGGATGTCCCAGCGGTAGTGGCCATCCTGCGCCTTGCACGCGACCAGGGTGGCGCGGCGCGCCTGCGGCACCTGGTTCAGGATGGCCGATTGCGCCAGGCCGGCGTCGTCTTCCAGGAACACGGCGGTGAACTGGTGCTTGACCAGGCCACGCGCGAACACGGTGACATAGGCCAGCGGCTCGCCGCGCCCGCCCGCCTGCGGCGCCGGGATGCGCAGGCTGAATTCGCCGTCCGCGCCGCTCGGGATGCGCCGGAAGCCCGGGATCAGCTGCTCGGCCTCGGCCGCTTCGCCGTCCGGCGTCCAGGCCTCGATCTGGGCGTCGTCGATGGGGCGGTCGTCGCCGTCGAGGATGACGCCGCTGACCAGGACGGACGGCCCGGTGGTCTTCAGGTTGCCCGGCATGCAGGCTTCGGCGGCCCAGCGCCAGGCTTCGTGCGAGAACGGGCCGATGGTCTGGGAAGTGGTGATTTTGCTGCTGATCTTGCTCATGGTGCGGTCTCCTTACAGGCCCATCGGGGTGGCATCGCGTCCGCGCAGGACGATGTCGAATGCGTAGCCGAGCATCTCGGTGCCGACCGTGTGTTCCAGGCTGAAGCGCGAGACCAGGCGCTGGCGCGCGGCCTCGTCGGGCACGCTCTGGAAGATCGGGTCGTAGTCGAACAGCGGATCGCTCGGGAAGTACATCTGGGTCACCAGGCGCTGGGCGTACACGTTGCCGAACAGGGAAAAATGGATGTGGGCCGGGCGCCAGGCCTTGTCGTGGTTGCCCCACGGGTAGGGGCCGGGCTTGATCGTGACGAAGCGGTAGCGGCCCTCGTCGTCGGTCAGCATCTTGCCCACGCCCTGGAAATTCGGGTCCAGCGGGGCCGCGTGCTGGTCCTTGCTGTGCCAGTAGCGGCCGGCGGAATTGGCTTGCCAGACCTCGACCAGGGAATTGCGCACCGGCTTGCCGTCCTCGTCGACCACGCGGCCGGTGACGACGATCTTCTCGCCCAGCGGCTCGCTCTCGCCGTGCGCGGTCAGGTCGGTATCGTTGGGCAGCAGGATGCGCGGGCTGGCCGTGATGTTGCGCGTGACCGGCAGCGGCGCGTCGATGCGCAGCATCGGCTGGGTGGGGCCGCGCTTCACGGTCGACTTGTAGGCGGGATAGACGAGTTCCGGGTAGACGCCCGGCGCGATGGCATCGAATTTCACAGCGTGTCTCCTTGAGGATGTTGTTGGATGGCCGGTCGATGGTAGGGGAGCGTCCGCGCACCCGGCAAGATGGCCGTGTACGGTGACGTTCACTATGCGCGCACTTTGTGCGATACTCGCCCAAAACAGGGGGCAATCGTCATGGACGACAAACACGGTGCGCCGCTCGAGCGTGACCTGGTGGGGGGCCTGGAAAAAGGCCTGAAGGTCATCGAGGCCTTCGACCAGGAACGTTCGCGCCTGAGCATCGCCGAGGTGGCCGAAGCCACCGGGCTGACGCGCGCCGCGGCGCGCCGCTACCTGATCACGCTGACCCACCTGGGCTATATGCGCCACGAGAACAAGCTGTTCTCGCTGACGCCGGCCGTGCTGCGGCTGGGCCAGTCCTACCTGCATTCGGCGCGCCTGCCGCGCATCGCCCAGCCGCCGCTGTACCGCCTGGCCTATTCGCTGGGCGAGGCGGCCTCGGTCGGGGTACTCGACCACGACCAGCTGGTGTGCGTGGCGGCCGTCAGCGCGGGCCGGCTGGTGTCGGCGACGCTGCAGCCGGGCACGCGCGTGCCGGCCTGGTGCACGGCGAACGGGCGCATGCTGCTCGCTTCCCTGCCGCAGGACGCCATCGAACGCTTCCTGGACCAGGCCGGGATCGAACCGATCACCCAGCACACCATCGTCAACAAGGAACGCCTGGCGCTCGAGATCGCGCGCGCCCGCGCGCAGGGCTATGCGCTGGTCGACCAGGAACTGGAACTGGGCCTGCGCGCCATCTCGGTCCCGCTGAAGAATTTCCGCGGCGAGGTGGTGGCGGCGATGAACGTCAGCGTGCACGCGGGCCGGCTGCCGGCCGAGCAGATGGTCGAGCGCTGCCTGCCGGCGATGATCAAGACGCAGGTCGAGCTGGGGGCGATGCTGTAGGTGACGTACTAGCCCTCGTCCGCCCGCGTGCGCAACCTGAATTCCTTGGGCGTCATGCCGACCTGCTTCTTGAACAGCCGGCTGAAGTAGGCCGGATCCTGGAAGCCCAGTTCGTAGGCGATGGCCGCGATGCCGGCCGGGATGTAGGTCAGCTTGCGGCAGGCTTCCAGCATCAGGCGTTCCTGGGTGAGTTCGAAGGCCGACTTGCCGGCGATCTTGAGGCACAGCCGGTTCAGGCGCACCGGCGCCACGCGCAGCTGCGCGGCGTACTGCCCCACGCGCCACTGTTCGCGGTAGTGGCGCTCGACCTCGCTGCGAAAGCGGCTGAACAGCTCGAATTCTCCCGACCCCGACTGCTCGGCGATGCGCCGCTCCGCCTGCACGCGCGCCAGCATCAGCAGGATGCAGCGCACCAGCCAGTCGAGCATCAGCGTGTGGCCCTGGCGCGGCCAGGTGGCTTCGGCGATCAGGTTCTGCAGCAGCGCCTCGATGCGGCCGCGCGCGTCCGGCACCGCCAGCAGGCCGATCGCGAGCGGTTCCACGAACAAGGCCGTGAACAGGTCGCCGTCCTGGCCGGCGGCCGCGAACAGCAGGTTCTGGTCGATCGTCAGCACGTAGCCGTAGGCTTCCGCGGAAAACGCGAAACCGTGCGGCAGCGACGGGTGGATGGTCAGCGCCACCGGCCCGTCGAGCGCGCGCCGGACGTCGCCGAGGGTGGCGTTGACCTGGCCGCCGAATAAAAAAAGTACCTGGAACAGGCCCGCATGGGTATGGGTGTCGATGTGCCAGTCGTAGCCCCGGCTGCGCGTCTCGATCAGCTCGATGTGCACGCCCTCGGCGTCGGCGCCCCGTGTCAGCTCGCCGTAGAGGGCGAACTGGGGGATGCTGCTGGAGAGCGGAGCGGGGGCGTTGGGCATGGCGGAAACCGGGACAGCCAGAAGGCGGTGAAAAAATAGTACAAGTTTTTTCCCATTTCATCCATTCATATCTGGCCCGTCGCGCACTAGCATGAAGTCAACCAGAACACATAACGGAGACAACATCATGCGAACCCAAGTCGCCATCGTCGGCGCCGGGCCGGCCGGCCTTTTGCTATCCCACCTGCTGCACCTGGAAGGCATCGATTCCATCGTGCTCGAAGCGCGCAGCCGCGCCGACATCGAAGCCACCATCCGCGCCGGCGTGCTGGAGCAGGGCAGCATGGACATCCTGAGCGAGGCCGGCGTGGGCGAGCGCATGCGCCGCGAAGGCGCGCTGCACCACGGGATCGAGCTGGCCTTCGGCGGGCGCCGCCACCGCATCGACCTGAGCGGCCTGACCGGCAAGGCGATCACGGTGTACCCGCAGCACGAAGTCATCATCGACCTGGTCGCGGCGCGCATCGCCGCCGGCGGCCAGCTGCTGTTCGAGACCGGCCAGGTGCAGATCGACGGCATCGACGGCGCGCGGCCCACGGTGGCCTTCGTGCACGACGGCCAGGCGCGCCGCATCGAGGCCGACTTCGTGATCGGCTGCGACGGCTTCCACGGCGTGTCGCGCCCCCTGATTCCCGGGGACGTGCGGCGGGACTTCCAGCGCACCTACCCGTTCGGCTGGTTCGGCATCCTGGTCGAGTCGGCGCCGTCGTCGGACGAGCTGATCTACGCCCGCCACGAACGCGGCTTCGCCCTCGTCAGCACCCGCTCTCCGACCGTGCAGCGGCTGTACTTCCAGTGCGACCCGCGCGACCATGTCGACAACTGGTCGGACGACCGCATCTGGGCCGAGCTGCATGCGCGCCTGGAAAGCGACGACGGCTGGCGGCTCAAGGAAGGCCGCATCTTCCAGAAGAACATCATCGGCATGCGCAGCTTCGTGTGCGCGCCGATGCGCTCGGGCCGGCTGTTCCTGGCCGGCGACGCCGCCCACATCGTGCCGCCCACCGGCGCCAAGGGCATGAACCTGGCGATCTCCGACGTCAAGCTGCTGGCGCGCGCGCTGCACGCCTACTACCGTGGCGGCAGCGAGGAGGCGCTCGAGCGCTATTCGGAAGATGCCTTGAAGCGGGTCTGGCGCGCCGAGTTCTTCTCGTGGTGGATGACGCGCCTGCTGCACACCTTCGAGGAGGCGTCGCCGTTCGACCGCCAGGTGCAGCTGGCCGAGCTGGAGAACATCGTGTCGTCGAGCGCGCTGAGCACGGCGCTGGCGGAGAACTACGTGGGGGCGTTCTAGCCCCGCGGGATCAGGCTTGCGACAACGGCGCCGGATCCTGCGCCACCGCGGTCGCCGCCTTGGCCGTGCCGCCGCCGCTGATGCTGGCGCCGTCGTCGCGGCGCAGGCGCCAGAACACGAAGGACGACAGCACGGTGACGATGGCCAGCGCCAGGAAGGCGTGGTGCAGCGCCTGCGTCACCATCACCTGGTCGGTCTGCGGCACGCGGCCCAGGAACCAGCCCGTCACCAGCGAACCCCAGGCCAGGCCGAAGCTCATCGACAGCTGCTGGAACGAGCTGGCCATGGTGCTGGCCATGCTGGAATCCTTCTGCTCGACGTCGGCATAGGCGAGCGTGTTCATGCTGGAGAACTGCAGCGAATTGAAGAAGCCCTGCAGCAGGCCGATGCCGGCGATGGCGTACCAGGGCGTGCCCGGCCCGACCAGGGCGAACAGCGCGATGGTCAGGCCGATGCAGATGGTATTCGTCACCAGCACCTGGCGGTAGCCAAAGCGCGCCAGCATCTTCGGCGCGATCAGCTTCATGCCCATCGCCGCGGCGGCGGTCGGCATCATCAGCATGCCCGACTGCCAGGCCGGCAGCTTCAGGCCGAGCTGGTACAGCAGCGGCAGCAGGAAGGGCAGGCCGCCCACGCCCAGGCGCGTGATGAAGCCGCCCAGCACCGAGATGCGGAAGGTGCGCACCTTGAACAGGGCCAGGCGCAGCAGCGGGAACTGCTCGCGGTTCGCATGCCAGCCGTAGGCCGCCAGCAGCGCCACGGACAGTCCCAGCATCAGCACCATGGTGACGCCGTCCAGCGTGTGCTCGCCGAACACTTCCAGCAGCCAGGACAGGATGGCGGTGCCGGAGCCGAACAGGATCAGGCCGATGGCGTCCAGCGGGCGCGGCTCGGCGCCGTGGTAGTCCGGCATGTGGCGCAGCACCAGGTACAGCGCCAGCAGGCCGACCGGCACGTTGACGAAGAAGATGGCGCGCCACGACGTCCAGTGCACGATCAGCCCGCCCACGGTCGGCCCCAGCAGGGGGCCGATGAGCGCCGGCAGGATCACGAAGTTCATCGCCCTGAGCAGTTCGTTCTTGGGGAAGGTGCGGATGATCGACAGGCGCCCGACCGGCATCATCATCGCCCCGCCGATGCCCTGCAGCAGGCGCGCGGCCACCATCATCTGCGAGTTGACCGCCAGGCCGCACAGCACGGAAGCGATGGTGAAGATGGCGATCGCGGTGGCGAACACGCGCCGGGTGCCGAAGCGGTCGGCCATCCAGCCGCTGACCGGAATGCCCACGGCGAGGCTGAGGATGTAGCTGGTGACGACCGACTTGAGGCTGAGCGGCGTGACCTCGAGGCTGGCCGCGATGCTCGGGATGGCGGTATTGACGATGGTTGCGTCGAGCTGCTCCATGAACAGGGCAGTCGCGACGAGCCAGGGGAGGTAGCGCTTGACGGTATCGGTATCGGTCATGCCCGATTGTCACATATTTCCGCAGCGGTCAGAGCCCGGTTCTGCTTTTGGGCTCCGACCCCGAAGTCGTTGGCCCTGACTTAGAAGTGGTAAGCCGCGCGCACGAGCGCCGTGTTCACGCCGCCGTTCGGATGCTTGATGCCGCCGTTCGAGTAGTGCTGCAGGCGCACGCCCAGGTCCAGCTTGTTCGAGAACACATAGCCCACGCCGACGTGGTCGGCGAATTCGAACGCGGTCGACAGCTGGCGGTGGGTGTTGCGGTACACGCTCGAGAACACGCTGACGCCGATGCCGGCTTCGCCGTAGAAGCCCAGCTTGTCGTCGGCTTCCCAGCGGAACACCGGGGTCAGGCCGATCACGCCCAGGTTCTTGCGGCGCTCCGCCACGTCGTCCCAGCGGTTGGCGCGCCAGTAGGCGATGTTGGCGTCCCAGTAGCCGGACAGGTGGTAGCCGTGGGTCGGCAGCCAGTTCTTGTTCCAGTCCTTCTGGGCCGACAGGCGCACTACCTGCACGTGCTCGCCGCCGCCGCCTTCCAGCGACACGGAGTCGACGAGGCCGTCGGCGGCGAAGCCGGCTTGGGCGGCGGACAGGGCGGCAACGGCCGCCAGGGTGCGAACGATGTTCTTCATAGGATGATTGCCTTTGTTGTTTGGATGAGGCCGTGAAAATGGGAATGATTGACGGCGAAACCGGTATTGTAGCGATGTCACGGACTTCACGTGGTCGGTCCGTCAATCGTTAATATCGCGTCAATATAAAGAGACAATCATGACACTCCCTACCCTGGCCTTCCTCGGCGTCGGCCTGATGGGCAAGCCGATGGCGGCCCGCCTGGCCCGCACCGGTCATCCATTGCATGCCTGGAACCGTACCTTTGCCAAGGCCGAGGCGCTGCGCGCGGACGGCGCCCGGCCCTGCGCCGGACTGGACGAGGCGCTGGACGGGGCCGCCATCGTCATCTCGATGCTGCAGGATGGTCCGACCGTCGGCCATGTGCTCGACGACGCCCTGCCGCACCTGGCGCCCGGCACCCTATGGATCGACATGAGCTCGACGCGCCAGGACGAGGCGCTCGGCCTTGCCGCGCGCCTGGCCGCGCACGGCTGCCGCTTCGTCGATGCGCCCGTGTCCGGCGGCGTGGTCGGGGCCGAACAGGGGACGCTGGCCATCATGGCCGGCGGCAGCGCCCAGGACGTGGCGGACGCCGACCCGGTGCTGCGCGTGCTCGGTACGCCGACGCGCGTGGGCGAGGCCGGCAGCGGCCAGGTGGCCAAGCTGTGCAACCAGCTGATCGTGGGGGCGACGCTGAACGTGGTGGCGGAAGCGCTGCTGCTGGCACAGGGCGCCGGCGCCGACCCGGCCGCCGTGCGCGCGGCGATCCGCGGCGGCTTCGCCGGCAGCCGCATCCTCGACCTGCACGGCCAGCGCATGCTGGACCGGAATTTCCTCCCCGGCGGGCAGGTCAAGACGCAGTGGAAGGACCAGGAGAATATCCTGGCGGCGGCCGCGGCCGCCGGATTGACGTTGCCGGTGACGGCGCTGGTGACGCGGCAGTACGCGGCCATCGTGGATGACTTGCCGGCGGCGGACCACGCGGCGGCCTTGATCGCGCTGGAGCGGATGAATCCGGGGAAGCGGGTAGGGACAGGGCCGGACCAGCTGCCTTGATTCGTCATGCCCGCGCAGGCGCGGGCGACGGGCTTACGCCTTCAGGCTCATCTCCACCAGCCTGACCCAGTAGCTGGCCCCGATCGGCAGCAACTGGTCGTTGAAGTCGTAGCTGCCGTTGTGCAGCTGGCAAGGCCCCAGGCCGTGCCCGCCGCTGCGGTGCTCGCCGTCGCCGTTGCCGATGAAGACGTAGCAGCCCGGCTTGGCCTGCAGCATGAAGGCGAAGTCCTCGGCGCCCATGGTCGGTTCGATGGCGGTGTCGACGCGGTCGGCGCCCACCACCGCGCGCATCGCCTCGACGGCCAGCGCGGTCTGTTCCGGATGGTTGACCAGCGGCGGGTAGTTGCGCTTGAAGGTGAAGTCGACCCCGGCATTGAAGGCGGCGGCCACGCCTTGCGCGATTTCGCGCATGCGCGTCTCGACGAGGTCGAGCACCTGCGTGGAGAAGGTGCGCACGGTGCCGACCATGACGGCGTCGTCGGGGATGATGTTGGTGGCGCTGCCGGCGTGGATCTGCGTGATCGACAGCACCGCCGTGTCGAGCGGGTTCTTTTCGCGCGAGATGATGGTCTGCCAGGCTTGCGCGATCTGCACGGCCGTCGTCACCGGGTCGACGCCGCGGTGCGGCTGGGCCGCGTGCGCGCCCTTGCCCTTGACGACGACGCGGAACTCGTTACTGGATGCCATCATTGGTCCTTCGACCACGCCGAAGGTGCCGGCGGCGACGCCCGGCCAGTTGTGCATGCCGTACACGGCGTCCATCGGGAATTGCTCGAACAGCCCGTCCTCGATCATGCGGCGGGCGCCGGCGCCGCCTTCCTCGGCGGGCTGGAAGATCAGGTAGACGGTGCCGTCGAAGTTGCGGTTCTGCGACAGATAGTGGGCTGCGCCCAACAGCATCGCCGTGTGGCCGTCGTGGCCGCACGCATGCATCTTGCCGGCATGCCGCGACGCATGCTCAAATGTGTTCAGTTCCTGCAGCGGCAGCGCATCCATGTCGGCGCGCAGGCCGATCGCGCGGTTCGACGTGCCGTTCTTGACGATACCGACGACGCCGGTCACGCCCAGGCCGCGCACCACCGGGATGCCCCATTCGGCCAGGCGGCTTGCCACGAGGTCGGCGGTGCGCTGCTCTTCGTAGCAGAGTTCGGGATGGGCGTGGATGTCGCGCCGGATCGTTTCGAGTTCGGACTGGAAGGCGAGGATGGGTTCGACGAGTCGCATTCGGTTTCTCCCTGAAGTGTCTCTTGTAAGCCCGGCACTGCCTGTCCGGCAATGCCCTGTTTCGGTTCATTGTAGCCCGACCTTTGCGCCGAAGGCCAGCCTGACGGCTGGCGCCGGAATCGGATAAAGTATTGGATTCTCGACGTTTTTTCCTGGATTGATCCGATGACCAAGACCCTCGTCAGGGCCGCCTGCCCGCATGACTGCCCCGATACCTGCGCCATCCTCGTGACGGTGGAAGACGGCGTGGCGACCGAGGTCAAGGGCGATCCGGACCATCCGACCACGGCCGGCGTGCTGTGCACCAAGGTGTCGCGCTACGTCGAGCGCACCTACCATCCCGACCGCGTGCTGACCCCGCTGCGCCGCGTCGGCAAGAAGGGCGAGGGCAAGTTCGTGCCCGTTTCGTGGGACGAGGCGCTGGACGAGATCGCCGCGCGCCTGAAGCCGATCGCCGCGCGCGACCCGCAGGCCATCTTGCCCTACAGTTATTGCGGCACCATGGGCCTGGTGCAGGGCGAGGCGATGGCGATGCGCTTCTTCAACAAGCTGGGCGCGTCCTTCCTCGACCGCACCGTCTGCGCGACGGCCGGCTTCACCGGCTACAAGTACACGATCGGCGGCTCGATCGGCACCGATACCGAACAGTTCCAGGATGCCAAGCTGATCCTGGTCTGGGGCGGCAATCCGATCGCCTCCAACCTGCACCTGTGGATGCGCCTGCAGGAAGCCAAGCGCCGCGGCGCGAAGTTGATCGCGATCGACCCGTACCGCTCGCTGACGGCCGAGAAATGCCACCAGCATATCGCCCTGATGCCCGGTACCGATGCCGCGCTGGCGCTGGGCATGATGCATGTATTGGTCAAGGAACAATTGCTCGACCATGATTACATCGAACGGCATACCTTCGGCTTCGCCCAGCTGAAGGACCGCGTGGCCGAGTGGACGCCCGAGCGTACCGCCGCGACTTGCGGCATCACGGCCGAGGAAGTCGTCGGGCTGGCGCGCGAGTACGGGCGCACGGCGCAGCGCGGCGAGCCGGTGGCGATCCGCGTCAACTACGGCGTGCAGCGCGTGCGCGGCGGCGGCATGGCGGTGCGCAATATCTCCTGCCTGCCGGCGCTGGTGGGCGCCTGGCGCCACGCGGCCGGCGGCATCCAGCTGTCGACCTCGGGCTCGTTCCCGGCCGACCGGGCGGCGCTGCAGCGCCCCGACCTGCTGCGCGGGCGCCTGCCGCGCACCATCAACATGAACACCATCGGCGATGACCTGCAGCGCGCGGCGTCGCCGGACTTCGGCCCCAGGATCGAGGCGGTGATCGTCTACAACGCCAACCCGCTGGCGATCGCGCCCGATTCCGCCCAGGTCCAGCGCGGCTTCGAGCGCGAAGACCTGTTCACGGTGGTGCTGGAACATTTCCTGACCGATAGCGCGGACTATGCGGACATCGTGCTGCCGGCCACCACCCAGCTGGAACACGTGGACGCCCACCTGTCGTATGGCCATTTGTACATGATGGCGAACAATGCGGCGATTGCGCCGCTGGGCGAGGCCAAGCCGAACACCGAGATCTTCCGCCTGCTGGCGCAGCGCATGGGCTTCGACGATCCGGCCTTCCAGGAAACCGACGAGGAACTGGCCGCCAAGGCCTTCAACAACAAGGACCAGCGCGCCATCCACTTCGACTGGGCATCGCTCAAGCGCACCGGCTGGCAAAAGCTGAACATGCCGGCGGCGCCGTTCGCCGAGGGCGGCTTCCCGACCCCGTCCGGCAAGTGCGAGTTCTATTCGGCGTCGATGCTGGCCGACGGCCTCGATCCGCTGCCGGCCTACATCCCGAACTACGAGTCGGCGGCGTCCAGCCCCGCGCTGGCCGAGAAATACCCGCTGGCGATGATTTCTCCGCCGGCAAGGAACTTCCTCAACTCAACCTTTGTCAATGTCCAGAGCCTTCGAGCAACGGAGGGCGAGCCGCACCTGGACATCCATCCCGAGGACGCGGCCGCGCGCGGCATCGCCGACAAGGAGATGGTCCGCATCTTCAACGACCGGGGCGCGTTCGTCGCGCGCGCCCGGGTCACCGCCAGGGCGCGGGCCGGCCTCGTGGTCGGCCTGTCGATCTGGTGGAAGAAGCTCGCCAGCGACGGCAAGAACGCCAACGAAGTCACCAGCCAGCGCCTGACCGACATGGGACGGGCGCCCACCTTCTACGACACCCTGGTGCAGGTCGAGAAAGTGGCGGCTTGAACCCATGCGCACCATGAACCCGAGACATGACATTGCTATCGAGAATCGCGCCCTGGCTGCGCCCCGTGCTGGTCGCCGGCACGGCGGCGGGGCTGCTGGCCAGCTGCTCCACGCTGAACTACTATACCCAGGCGGCCCAGGGCCAGCTTGAACTCCTGTCGGACGCCCGTCCGATCGACGACTGGATCGCCGACCCCGGCACCAGCACCAAACTGCGCCATCGCCTCGAGACGGCGCGCCAGATCCGCCGCTATGCCGTTACCGAAATGGCATTACCGGATAACAACAGCTACAAGAACTACGCCTCCCTGAAACGCCAGTACGTGCTGTGGAACGTCGTCGCCACGCCGGAATTGTCGATGCGGCCGCTGCAGTGGTGCTTCCCGGTGGCCGGCTGCGTCAACTACCGCGGCTACTACAGCAAGGGCGCGGCCGAAGCCTATGCGAAGGAACTGCAGGACGGCGGCAACGACGTCGAGGTCGGCGGCGTGGCCGCGTACTCGACGCTGGGCTGGTTCAACGATCCGCTGATCTCCACCTTCATCAACTACCCGGACGGGGAACTGGCGCGCATGATCTTCCACGAACTGGCGCACCAGGTCGTGTACGTGGCCGGCGATTCGCAGTTCAACGAATCGTTCGCCTCCACGGTGGAAGAGGTCGGGGTCGAGCACTGGCTCGAGCGCTTCGGCAACCAGTCGATGCGCGACGCCTATGCGCGCTACCGCAGCCGCAAGAAGGATTTCCTGAACCTGCTGGTCAAGTACCGCAAGGCGCTGGAAAAGAACTACGCATTGGTCGACCGGGGCGACGCCGAGAAGCGCGCCGTCAAGGCGCGCCTGTTCCTGGAGCTGAAGGACGAATACCAGGTCCTCAAGGGCAGCTGGGGCGGCTATGCCGGCTACGACCGCTTCTTCGAGCAGCCGCTGTCGAACGCCCACCTAGCGTCGATCGCGACCTACGAGGAATTCGTGCCGGCGTTCCGCACCCTGCTCCAGCGCGAAGGCGGCTTCCCGCGCTTCTACCAGGCCGTGCAGCGCCTGGCCGACATGGAGCGCAGCGAGCGCCACCGCGTCCTGAAGGCGATGCTGCCGCCGGTCCAGTCCGCGCCGTTGATGGTGCAGCGCAGCGAAACCGCGCCGTGACCGCACCCTCGTAGAGTGTGCGTTCGAAAGCGCCAAAAGTGCTTGCGTCCAGGCGCGGTGCCCGATAGCATCATGCCTGGTAAACTAAGCACGACCGTGCGTTTTTTTTCGGTCGGGCCGCCGGTAGGGTATAAATCAGGAATAACAATAACCTGGAGACGAGGCACCCGATGGACAAGATTTGGCTGAAGGCTTACCCGCCCGGCGTGCCGGCGGAAATCGATCCCGACCAGTACGGCTCGCTGGTGCAGATGCTGGACGAGTCGTTCCAGAAGCATGCCGCCAACAAGGCGTTCGTGTGCATGGACAAGTTCCTCACCTACGGGGAACTGGACAGCATGTCGAAGCGCCTGGCGGCCTGGCTGCAGAGCCGCGGCATGCAGCCGGGCGCGCGCGTGGCGGTCATGATGCCGAACGTGCTGCAGTATCCGGTGGCGCTGGTCGCCATCCTGCGCGCCGGCTACACGGTCGTGAACGTGAATCCGCTGTACACGCCGCGCGAGCTGGAGCACCAGCTCAAGGACTCGGGCAGCGAAGCCATCATCGTGCTCGAGAACTTCGCGCACGTGGTCCAGCAGGTGCTGCCGCGCACGCCGCTGCGCCACGTGGTCGTGGCCAGCATGGGCGAGCTGCTCGGGGGCGCCAAGGGCATGGTCGTCAACCTGGTCGTGCGCCACGTGAAGAAGCTGGTGCCGGACTTCACGATTTCGCACATGGTGCGCTTCAAGGACGCGCTGGCCCAGGGCGCGCGCATGCCGTTCGCGGCGGCCCGCGCCAAACCGTCGGACCCCGCTTTCCTGCAGTACACGGGCGGCACCACCGGCGTGTCGAAGGGCGCCGTGCTGACGCACCGGAACGTGATCGCCAACGTGCTGCAGTCGGAAGCCTGGTCGCTGCCGGTGATGAGCCGCCCGCCCGTGGTCGAGTTCCCGACCATCGTGTGCGCGCTGCCGCTGTACCACATCTTCGCGCTGACGGCGTGCGCGCTGTGGGGCATGCGCGTGGGGGCGCTGAACATCCTGATCCCGAACCCGCGCGACATCCCGGGCTTCGTCAAGGAGCTGGCCAAGTACAAGGTCAACATGCTGCCGGCGGTGAACACGCTGTACAACGCGCTGGTCAACCACCCGGACTTCGGCCACCTCGATTTCTCGGGGCTGAAGGTGTCGAACGGCGGCGGCATGGCGGTGCAGCGCGCCGTCGACGACAAGTGGCATGCCATCACCGGCACCCACATCATCGAGGGCTACGGCCTGTCCGAGACGTCGCCGGTGGCCACCTGCAACCGCTGCGACGTGGACGGCTTCACCGGCTCGATCGGGCTGCCGGTGCCGTCCACCGACGTGGCGATCATGGACGACGACGGCCGCCTGCTCCCGGTCGGCAGCATCGGCGAGATCGCGATCCGTGGCCCGCAGGTGATGGCCGGCTACTGGAACCGGCCGGACGAGACGGCCAAGGTGATGACGGCGGACGGCTGGTTCAAGTCGGGCGACGTCGGCACGATGGACGAGAACGGGTACGTGAAGATCGTCGACCGCAAGAAGGACATGATCCTGGTGTCGGGCTTCAACGTCTACCCGAACGAACTGGAAGCGGTGATCGCGGCCCATCCCGGCGTGCTGGAGTGCGCCGTGATCGGCGTGCCGGACGCGCATTCCGGCGAGGCGGTCAAGGTGTTCGTGGTGCGCAAGGACCCGAACCTCACGGCCGAGCAGCTGATGGACTACTGCAGGCGCGAGTTCACCGGCTACAAGAAACCGAAGTACATCGAGTTCCGCACCGAGCTGCCGAAGACGAACGTCGGCAAGATCCTGCGCCGCGCGCTGCGCGAGGAAAAGCAGGCGGCGTAGGTACGGATACCCGCATGAATACCGTCGTCCCCGCGCGGGCGGGGATCCACGTTCTGCATGTATCGCGGACATGCGTGCAACTGGGTCCCGCCTGCGCGGGGACGACGTTTTAACGATGAAAACAACGAGGCAATGACATGGACAAATTCTGGCTGAAGTCGTACGAGGAGGGCGTACCCGCGGAGATCGACTGGACCCAATACCGCTCGCTCACCCACCTGCTGGAGGAAGCCTTCCGCAAGTACGCCGACCGCAAGGCCTATGCCTGCATGGGCAAGTCCATGACCTTCGCCGAACTCGATCGCATGTCGGCGCAGATGGCGGCCTGGCTGCAGCAGCGCGGCCTGCAGCCGGGCGCGCGCGTGGCGATCATGCTGCCCAACGTGCTGCAGTATCCGGTGGCGATGGCGGCCGTGCTGCGCGCCGGCTATACCATCGTCAACGTCAACCCGCTGTACACCCCGCGCGAGCTGCAGCACCAGCTGGCCGACTCGGGCGCCGAAGCCATCGTCGTGCTGGAAAACTTCGCGCATACCGTGGCCGACGTCGTGGCCAACACCAGGGTCAGGCACGTGGTCGTGGCCACGATGGGCGACCTGCTGGGCGGCGTCAAGGGCGCCATCGTCAACTTCGTCGTGCGCACCGTGAAGAAGCTGGTGCCGGCCTGGTCGCTGCCGCAGGCGGTGCCGTTCAAGCGCATGCTGGCCGAGGGCGCGGGCCTGTCCCTCAAGCCCGTGACGGTGGGCCACGAGGACGTCGCCTTCCTGCAGTACACGGGCGGCACCACCGGCGTGTCGAAGGGCGCGATGCTGCTGCACAAGCACGTGATCGCCAACGTGCTGCAGAACGAAGCCTGGTTCGGCCCGACGCTGGCGAAGATGCCGGCCGGCGAGCAGGCGCAGTTCGTGTGCGCGCTGCCGCTGTACCATATCTATGCGCTGACCGTGTGCGCGCTGCTGGGCCTGCGCGTGGGCGGCATGAACCTCCTGATCCCGAACCCGCGCGACATGCAGGGCTTCATCAAGGAACTGAAGAACTACCGCATCAACATCTTCCCGGCCGTGAACACGCTGTACAACGGCTTGCTGAACCAGGCGGAATTCGCGGCGCTGGACTTCTCGGGCCTGCTGGTCTGCCCGGGCGGCGGCATGGCCGTGCAGAAGGCAGTGGCCGACAAGTGGCTGGCCGTGACGGGCACCCCGATCGTCGAGGGCTACGGCCTGTCCGAGACCTCGCCGGTCGTCACCGCGAACCGCTGCGACATCACCGGCTTCACCGGCACCATCGGCCTGCCGCTGCCGTCCACCGAGATCCGCATCCTGGACGAGGCGAGTCAGGAAGTCCCGTTCGGCACCGCCGGCGAGATCGCCGTGCGCGGCCCGCAGGTGATGGCCGGCTACTGGCAGCGCCCTGACGAGACGGCCAAGGTCATGACGGCGGACGGCTTCTTCAAGACCGGCGACATCGGCGTGATGAACGCGGACGGCTACGTCAAGATCGTCGACCGCAAGAAGGACATGATCCTGGTGTCGGGCTTCAACGTGTATCCGAACGAGGTCGAGGACGTGGTCGCCGCGCATCCGGGCGTGCTGGAAGTGGCGTGCGTGGGCGTGCCGGACCAGCACTCGGGCGAGGCCGTCAAGCTGTACATCGTGCGCAAGGACAAGGCGCTGACCAAGGACGACGTGCTGGCCTACTGCAAGGAACAGCTGACCGGCTACAAGCGCCCGAAATACGTCGAGTTCCGCGAGAGCCTGCCGAAGACCAACGTCGGCAAGATCCTGCGGCGCGAGCTGCGCGACGAGAAGCAGCCGGCCTGAGGTAGCGCCGCACCGCCGTCATCCCCGCCAGCGCGGGGATGACGTCTCAGGCGGTTTGTTCCACCCCCGCGCGACCATCCTTCACGCTGAACCTTGCCAGCACCCGCTGCCCGCTGGCCGCATCGTGCACGTCGTCCAGACCCATGAACCACGTGCGCACGTCCTTCGGCCGCACTTCCATTAGCATCCAGCCGCGCCGGTCGCTGCGCCCGTACCTGATGTGCGGGTTCAGCGCCACGTAGTCGTCGGTGCGCTGTTGCGGGCGCGAGCTGGAGGTGACGGAGGTGCCGACGAACTCCGTGGCCACCAGCGGATTCTGCCTCGATACCGGCCGACCGAAGTCGCGCCGCAGCTCCGCCGCATAGAAGGTGTGGACGTCGCCGCCCAGTACCAGCGGATTCGCCGCGCGCGTGGCCAGCAGCGTGTCGAGCAGGCGCCGGCGCGCGGCCGGGTAGCCGTCCCAGCCGTCGGTCCAGAAGCGGCCGCCGTCCGGCCCCTGGATCGGCACCTGCGTCGATTGCGCCATCAGCGTCTGCTGGGCCAGCACGTTCCAGCGCGCGCCGGACGAACGCAGGCCCGCTTCCAGCCAGGCTTCCTGTTCCATCCCCAGCATCGAGCGGCGCGGATCGCGCAGGGCGGGGCAGGCGCGCGGCGTGACCGACGAGGAACCGCCCGCGTTCGGGCGCGGGCAGGCCTGGGCGGCGCGGTACTGGCGGTCGTCCAGCACGTGCAGGCGCGCCAGGCGGCCCCAGTCATGACGCTGGAACATGCGCACCGAGGCAAAGTCGCGCGGCGGCGGCAGGCGCAGCGGCATGTGTTCGTAGAAAGCCTGGTAGGCCGCGGCGCGGCGCCGGGCGAAGGTGGCCGCCAGGCGCTCGTCGCGCAGGCCTGCGTAGTCGTTGGCGACTTCGTGGTCGTCCCAGGTGACGATCCAGGGCGCGGCCAGGTGCGCGGCCTGCAGTTGCGGGTCGGACTTGTATTGCGCGTAGCGCCGGCGGTAGTCGTCCAGCGTGAACGATTCGTCCTGGCGCACGGCGCGCTGCGGGTGTTGCAGGCGGTACGGTCCCCATTCGTAGATGTAGTCGCCCAGGAAGGCGACCAGGTCGGGTGCGGCGGCGGCGATGTGGCGGTGCGCCGCGTAGGCGCCGAATTCCCAGTGCTGGCAGGACGCCACCGCGAGCTTGAGCACGTCCGGCATGCTGGCGGCGGCGGGCGCCGTGCGGGTGCGTCCGACGGGGCTGACGGCGTCGCCCAGCAGGAAGCGGTACCAGTACCAGCGCGCCGGCCGCAGTCCGGCGACGTTCACGCGCACGCTGTGCGCCAGCTCCGGCGTGGCGACGGCGCCGCCGCGCGCGACGATCGTGCGGAAGCCCTCGTCGGCGGCGACTTCCCAGCGCAACGGCACGGCCAGCCGGGGGGCGGACGCAGGGTCGAGCGGATCGGGCAGGATGCGCGTCCACAGGATGACGGAATCGGGTAGCGGCGCGCCGGAGGCGACGCCGAGCGAGAACGGGTAGCCGGCGCGGTTCGGCGGCGGCGCGGCGCGGGCCGCCGGGGAGGTCGCGGCGGTGGCCGCCGCGGCGAGGCGCGCCGCGTCCAGCAGGAACAGGCGGCGCGCTTGCTCCATCCTGCGCTTATTCGGCCATCAGGGATTCGAGCGGCGGCAACTGGCGCGGCTTGCGGTCCGGGCCGGTGGCCACGTAGGTGAGGGTGGCCTCGGTGACCTTGACCACGTCGGTCTGCAGGCGGTTGCGCTCGGCGTAGACCTCGACGGCGACGGTGATCGACGTGTTGCCGACCTTGATCACGTCGGCATAGAAGGACAGCAGGTCGCCGACGAACACCGGATTCTTGAACAGGAAGGAGTTGACGGCGACGGTGGCGACGCGGCCGTTGGCGCGGCGCACGGCCGGCAGCGAGCCGGCGATGTCGACCTGGGCCATGATCCATCCGCCGAACACGTCGCCATAGACGTTGATGTCGGCGGCGCCCGGCATCATCCGTAGCACCGGCATTTTTCCTTCGGGCAGGCGGATGGGGGACGGGGTGCGGTTTTCTGGCTGGGTCATCTTGAAATCTCGGTAAAAGCTACAATCGTCTCAGATTGAACCATAAAAAACCAAGCCCTGCCATGCGACGCTCATCCTTGCCCCCACCGCCCGACCCCAACGCCCAGCGCAACGACTGGTCGACCATCCGCACCCTGCTGCCCTACCTGTGGGTCTACAAATGGCGCGTGCTCGCCGCACTGGCCTGCCTCGTCGGCGCCAAGATGGCGAACATCGGCGTGCCGCTGGTGCTGAAAAAGATCGTCGACCAGCTGTCGATCGACCCGCACCATCCGCACGCCCTGCTGGTGCTGCCGCTGGGCGCCCTGCTGGCCTACGGCGCGCTGCGCTTTTCCAGCACGCTGTTCACGGAGCTGCGCGAATTCCTGTTCGCGCGCGTGACCCAGCGCGCCGTGCGCACCATCGCGCTGAAGGTGTTCCGCCACCTGCACGCGCTGTCGCTGCGCTTCCACTTGAACCGCCAGACCGGCGGCATGAC
>DAMAFT010000001.1:0-32308 GCA_031995805.1 Massilia sp. | reverse complement strand
AGAATCCGGAGAAGGGCTTCCTGCCCTCGACCGGCACCCTGCGCTGCATGGACACCCCCGCCCACGTCGCGTTCGCGCTGGGCGATGGCGGCGACAGCGGCGGCGCGCCGGCCGCCGTGCGCATCGATGCCGGCGTGCGCGCCGGCGATGCGATCTCTCCGTTCTACGACCCGATGATCGCCAAGCTGATCGTCTGGGGCGCGGACCGCGAGCAGGCGCTGGCGCGCATGGCGCAGGCGCTGGCCGAGTTCCGCATCGTCGGCCTGGCGACGAATATCGCCTTCCTCAAGCGCCTGGTCGAAGGCGACGCGTTCGCCCGCGCCGACCTCGACACCGGCCTGATCGAACGCAACAGCGCCAGCCTGTTCCCACCCGCCGCCCCGGCGCCGCTGGACGCGCTGGCGCTGGCCAGCGTGTTCCTGGCCACCGCCGGCACGCAGACCGCACCGGCCGCACCGGCGGCCAACCCCGCCGACCCATGGACCGGCACGCACGGCTGGCGCATGAACGGCAACTACCGCCGCGTGCTGTCGTTCGCGGACGAGTTCAGAGCCGCGTCCGGCGACGGCAAGGACTACCGCATCGGCCTGGCATATGGCCACGGCGGCCGCGCCGGCCGCGACGACTGGACGCTCGACCGCGACGGCGCCACCCACGCGCTGCAACTGGTGGCGAACGATGCCGGCCGGCTGGCGATCCGCCTGGACGGCCGCGCGCTGCAGGGCGCGGTGCGGCGCGACGGCGACGTGCTGCACGTCTTCTGCGGCGGCGCGCACCACCAGCTGGCATGGAACGACCCGCTGGCCCACGCCGGCGAACACGAGACCGCGGGCGGACGCCTGACGGCGCCGATGCCGGGCAAGGTGGTGGCGGTGATCGCCGCCAACGGCCAGGTCGTCAAGAAGGGCGAGCCGCTGGTGATCATGGAAGCCATGAAGATGGAACACACGATCGCGGCGCCGAGCGACGGGCTGGTGGAAGAGGTGCTGTACCAGGTGGGCGACCAGGTGGCGGACGGGGCGCCGTTATTGGCCTTCAAGGCCTAGGGGTCGGAGCCCGGTGTTGCTTTTCAAGGGGCTCTGACCCCGGTGTTCAGCCACGGCATTCAACCATCGATATATATGGACAAATCCATGCGCATCCTGCTGTACCGCGCCGACGGCGACATCGCCCCCTGGGCCGCCGACTTCGCCGCCGCCCTGCCGCATGCCGACACGGTGGCATGGCAGGAAGGCGTGCCCACCCCGCCCTGCGACTACGCCGCGGTCTGGGCGCCGCCGCCGGCCATGCTGGCCGACCTGGCGCGGGTGAAGGCGGTGTTCCTGATGGGCGCCGGCGCCGACGCCATCCTGAAGTTCGGCGACGCGCTGCCCGCCGTGCCGATCGTGCGCCTGGGCGACGCCGGCATGGGCGAGCAGATGGCCGACTACGTGGCCGGCGCCGTGCTGCGCTGGTTCCGCCGCTTCGACGAGTACGAGGCCCAGGCGCGCGCGGGCACCTGGCAGCCGCTGGCGCCGCGGCGCAAGGAAGACTTCAGCGTCGGCGTGCTGGGCCTGGGCAAGCTGGGCCTGCCGGTGCTGCGCACGCTGCGCCAGCTCGGCTTCCCGGTGCGCGGCTGGAGCCGCACGCCGAAGGACCTGCCGAACGTCGACTGCTTCGCCGGCATGGAATCGCTCGACGAGTTCCTGGCCGGCACCCGGGTACTGGTGTGCATGCTGCCGCTCACGCCGGAAACCGACAACCTGCTCGACCGCGCACGCCTGTCGAAGTTGCCCGCGGGCGCCTACCTGGTCAACGTGGCGCGCGGCGCCCTGGTGGCCGAGCCCGACCTGCTGGCGCTGATCCGTACCGGCCACGTCGCCGGCGCCATGCTGGACGTGTTCCGCAACGAGCCGCTGCCGGCGCCGCATCCGTTCTGGGACGAGCCGCGCATCGCCATCACGCCGCACGTCGCGGCAGTGACGCTGCGCGAGGAAGCCGTGCGCCAGATCGCCGCCAAGATCGCGCTGCTGGAACGGGGCGAACCGGTCGCCGACACCATCGACCGCGAACGCGGATACTGAAAGGAGACAAGCATGAACCTGCCGCATAACGTCAAGATCGTCGAAGTGGGCCCGCGCGACGGGCTGCAGAACGAAAAGGAAAACGTCGACGCCGCCGTCAAGATCGAACTGGTCGACCGCCTGTCGCGCGCCGGCTTCGCCAACGTGGAAGCGGCGTCCTTCGTGTCGCCCAAATGGGTGCCGCAGATGGCCACCAGCGCCGAGGTCATGGCCGGCATCACGCGCCGTCCCGGCACCATCTATTCCGCGCTGACGCCGAACATGCAGGGCTTCGAGGCGGCGCTGGCCGCCCGCGCCGACGAGGTCGTGATCTTCGGCTCGGCCTCGGAAGCGTTCTCGCAGAAGAACATCAACTGCTCGATCGCGGAATCGATCGCGCGCTTCGAGCCGGTCGCGCGCGCCGCCAGGGAGCGCGGCCTGCGCCTGCGCGGCAGCATCAGCTGCGCGTTCGGCTGTCCCTACCAGGGCGAGGTGCCGCTCGACGCCGTGGCCGACGTGGTGGGCCGCATGCGCGAACTGGGCTGCGACGAGATCGACATCGCCGACACCATCGGCGTGTCGACGCCGCGCAAGACCCAGGCCGTGATGGAGACGGCGGCGCGCGCCTTCGCGCTGGAGCGCATTTCCGGCCACTTCCACGACACCTACGGCCAGGCGCTGGCGAACATCTACGCCAGCCTGGAAGTGGGCGTGGCGATCTTCCACTCGTCCGTCTCGGGCCTGGGCGGCTGCCCCTACGCCAAGGGCGCGACCGGCAACGTCGCGACCGAGGACGTGGTCTACATGCTGGACGGGCTGGGCATCGAGACGGGGATCGACCTGGGCCAGGTGGTCGACGCGGGCGACTTCATCTCGCGCCACCTGGGCCGCAAGGGCGCGAGCCGGGCCGGCAACGCGCTGCTGGCCAAGCGCGCCGGATGAACACCTGCGCGGTGTAGCGCGGAAATGAAAAAGGCCGACGATCGCTCGTCGGCCTTTTTCGTTATACTTGGTCGGAGTACAAGGATTCGAACCTTGGACCCTCTGGTCCCAAACCAGATGCGCTACCGGGCTGCGCTACACTCCGAAGACGGCCATCATACCCTCCGGATGGCATCCCGGTCAAGGAAAGCACCCGCACATGCGCGCGCAACCCGGCGCAGTTGCGGCTTTCCGGCACAAACCTCCATGGTCACGATGTGATTACCGCTCTCGACGTGAATGCCACTTTCGACATCCTGCACGGCGCCGCACCGGGCCCGCAGCGCCGCCAGCTCGCCCGCATCGGCGCCGGCATCGCCCTGTCGCTGCTGCTGCATGCGCTGCTGCTGGCGTCCTACCGGCAGCCGGCCGCCCCACCTGCGCCCGCGCCGGCGGAGCCGCTGACGGTGCGCCTGCGCCCGGCGCCGCCGCCACCCCAGGCCGAAGTGCGCACACCGGCACCCAAGGCACCCACGGCACCGGCATCCGCGCCCGGACCGGCGCCGCGACGCCAGGCAGCCGTGCGGCCTTCCCCCGCCGTCATCGCCGTCGATCCGGACACGCGCCAGTCCAGCGGCGACACCTATGCGGTCGAACCGGCGCCCGCGGCGCCCGCGGAACAGGCAGCACCGCGCTTCGACCTGGACGCGGCGTTGAAGACCGCACGCAAGGTGGCGAACGAACCGGATCCGGCCAAGGTGGGCACCGCGCTGGAGCGCCTGCCGAAGCCGCCGCTGCAAACCGAGAGCAAGTTCGAACGGGCGATCAAGTCGGCCAAGCGGCGCGACTGCAAGGACGGCGTGCAGGGCGGCCTGCTGGCGCCGATTTTCCTGGCGATGGACAAGAAGGATAGCGGCTGCAAATGGTAGTGCTTGACCGCCTACCTACCAAAAGGTAGGATGGCGACATGAAGACATCATCCCCGACTTCCGATGCCATCCTGGCGCACGCGCGCATGCTGGTCGCCGCCGGCGGCTATAACGGCTTCAGCTATGCCGACATCGCCGACGCCGTCGGGATCCGCAAGGCCAGCATCCACCACCACTTTCCCGCCAAGGCGGATCTCGTGCGCACCCTCGTCGTGCGCTACCGCGAAGAAGTCGAGGCGGGCATCGCGCAACTCGAGCGCAGCGTGCCGGAACCGCTCGCCCAGTTGCAGGCCTACGTCGGCTACTGGGAAACCTGCCTGGCCGACGGCAGCCTGCCGTACTGCGTGTGCGCGATGCTGGGCAGCGAACTGCCGCTGCTGCCGTCGGAAGTCGCGCTCGAGGTGCGCGCCCACTTCCGTTTCCTGGCGGCGTGGCTGGCCTCGGTGCTCGAGCGCGGCGCGCGCCAGGGCACGCTCATGCTGGCCGGCACGGCGCGGGTGGAGGCGGAAGCGTTCATGGCCACCGTCCACGGCGCCATGCTGTCGGCCCGCGCCTATGGCGACCCGGCGATATTCGGCATGATCCTGGCGCCGCTGCTGCAGCGGCTGCCGGCACAGCAGTAACAGCATTCGCACGATGCCCCTGCGCGGGGCTTTTTCTTGACCCCATTACCTACCAACTAGTAGGCAGACAACCGAAGGAGAACACCATGACCCAATCGCATGCCACCCCCGCTGGCGCAGTCCAGGAACGCTGGCTGATGCTGTACTACGCTTCCCGCGCCGCCTTTTCGATCGCCTGGGTCGCGCTGGCCCTGTCGGTGGGACGGCACGCGTCCGCCATCGCCGCGCTGCTGCTGGTGGCTTATCCGGCCTGGGACGCGGTCGCCAATCTCGTCGATGCGCAGCGCAGCGGCGGCCTGCGCGCCAACCGGACCCAGGCCGTGAACACCGGCGTCAGCCTGGCGACCACGCTCGCCGTGCTGCTGGCGCTGCGCGACATGCACCTGGTGCTCGGCGTGTTCGGCGCCTGGGCGATCCTGTCCGGCCTGCTGCAGCTCGGCACCGCGCTGCGCCGCTGGAAGACGTCCGGCGCGCAATGGGCGATGATCCTCAGCGGCGCGCAATCGGCGCTGGCGGGCGCCTTCTTCATCGCCCAGGCACGCATGCCGGCGGTGCCCTCGATCGCCAACGTCGCCGGCTATGCGGGCGTCGGCGCCTTCTATTTCCTGGTGTCGGCGCTGTGGCTGCGCGTCGGCGCGCTGCGCCGCCGGGCCGCCTGACTCATTCTCCCTTGCGCTGCAGCGCCAGGTCGTACAGGGCGTTCTTCTTGCGCCCCGTGATCTGCGCCGCCAGGCTCGCCGCCTGCTTCACGGAACATTCTGCCAGCAGGATGTCGAGGATGCGCAACGCCTCGGCGTCGCCGGCATCCAGGTCGGGCGCCGCCCCCTCGACCAGCACCACGAACTCGCCGCGCTCGCGGTTGGCGTCGGCCTTCACCCAGGCCAGCGCCTCGCCCAGCGGGCAGCGGTGGATTTCCTCGAACAGCTTGGTCAGCTCGCGCGCGAACACGACCTGGCGCGCCGGTTCGAACACGGCCGCCAGCGCCTCGACGCAATCGACGATGCGGTGCGGCGCCTCGTAGATGACCAGCGTCGCCGCCAGCGGCTTGAGCGCGGCCAGTTCCGTTTCGCGCTGCTTCGCCCTGGCCGGCAGGAAGCCGACGAAGTGGAAGCGGTCGTTGACGAGGCCGCTGGCCGAGATCGCCGCGATGGCCGCCGACGCGCCCGGCAGCGGCACCACGTTCAGGCCGGCGGCGCGCACGGCGTCGACGATGCGCGCGCCCGGGTCCGACACCGCCGGCGTGCCGGCATCCGACACCAGCGCCACGCGCTCGCCGTGGCGCAAGCGTTCGATCAATTTCTCCGCGACTTCGCGCTCATTGTGCTGGTGCGCCGCCAGCATCTGCTTCGACAGGCCGAAGCGCGCCAGCAGCGCGCCGGTCTTGCGCGTGTCCTCGCAGGCGACCACGTCGGCCAGCGCCAGCAGGTGCAATGCGCGCAGCGTGATGTCGGTGACATTGCCGATGGGTGTAGCCACCACGTACAGCGTTGCGGTAGGATAGGACTGCTGGGCAGCCTCGCCCATGACGGGAAGTTGGGCGATCTGGCTGGACTGGATAACTGTCATGTAGGGATAGGATGCTGATAAAAATTCTCAAGACGCGGGCCATCGTGGCGACCGCGCTTCTGCCGCTGTCGGTGCTGGGGCTATCGATATTAACCGGTTGCAGCTCGATCTGTGTCGACCCCGACCCGAGAGTGTGCCCGCCGGGCCAGGTTTATACAAGCGGCGCGCCGCGCGTGGACGAGATCCCGGCGCGGGGCGCGCGCGCCGTGCCCGCGCCCGTACCCGTGCCGGCCGCCCCGGCACGGCCGGCCGCGCCGCAGCCCGACCCGGCCGATACCTTGCGCACCGCGCCGGTCCAGCTGTTCGACCGCGATGGTTCCGCGCCGCCCCCGGCGCCGGCAACCGCGCCGGACACGCCGTCGGCATCCGCCTTACCGGCCGGCAGCGGCGCCGCCCCGGCGGGCGGCGTCACCCGCATCGCCCTGCTGCTGCCGATGGATTCGCCGTCGCTGGCCGGGGCGGCCGATGCCGTGCGCGCCGGCTTCATGGCCGGTGCCGAACGCGACGGCAGCGGCTTCCAGGTCGAACTGGTACCGACCGGCGATTCGCCCGAGGACACGCTGGCCGCCTATGCGCGCGCGGCCGCCAGCCACGACATCGTCGTCGGCCCGCTGGCCCGGCCCGCCGTCACCGCCCTGGTCAACGGCGGCGTCGTGAGCAAGCCGACCATCGCCCTGAACCATCCGGAACAGCGCGGCGCCATTCCGCCGGGCATCCTGGTGGCCGGGCTGTCGCTCGAGGACGAGGCGGCGCAGGTAGCCGAGTGGGCCGCGCGCGAGCACCCGCAGGGCCGCGCGCTGATCCTGGTGGGCAACTCGACCTGGTCCCAGCGTTCGTCGGGCGCGTTCGAGGCGCGCTGGAACGCGCTGGGCCGCACCAGCCAGCGCTTCGCGGTACCATCCGCCGACGGCCGCGTCGAGCCGTCGACCATCGATGCGCTGCGCGACCGCCTGGAAATCGATCCGCCCGACCTGCTGTTCGCCGCGCTCGACGTCGTCGAGCTGCGCCAGCTGGCCGCCCACGACGGCGCCCAGGCCTGCACCACGATTCCCTGCTACGGCGGTTCCTCGATCAATCCCGGGCGCACGCCCGGCATGGGCGCGCCGGAACTGAACGGCGTGCGCGTGGTCGACATCCCCTGGCTGGTGCAGCCGGACAATGGCGCCGTGATGGCCTACCCGCGTCCCGACGAGAGCGCCCGGCCGCTGTACATGAGCCGCCTGTACGCGCTCGGCATCGACGCCTTCCGCGTGGCGCGCGAGGTATCCCTGCGTCCGGACGCCCCCATCGCCATCGACGGCGTCACCGGCCGCCTGAGCACCGACGGCGCCGGCCTGCAACGCAGCGAGGCCGCCGCGATCTACCGCGACGGCGATTTCCGCCCGCCCGGCAACGGCGGCTGACATGTGGCCGACCCGCCTGTCGCGCAAGCAGGAACAGGGTCGACAATGGGAAGAAGCGGCGCTGGCGTATCTTCGGCGCCACGGTCTCGTCTTGATAGAAGCAAATTTCCGATGCAAGCTGGGCGAGATCGACTTGATCCTGCGCGACGGCGACACGCTCGTGTTCGTCGAGGTGCGCCAGCGTGCGGCCGGGGCCCAGGTCAGCGCCGCCGCCAGCATCGGCCCGGCGAAAATCCGCCGCATCGTGCGCGCCGCGATGACTTACCTGCAGCGCTACGCGCACACGCCGCCGTGCCGCATCGACGTCGTCGCGATCGACGGCAACCATGTCGAGTGGTTAAGGAATGCCATTGAAGTGTAAGCATTTTTTACCGCAGTTGCTCGTCGTCTATGGGCACTGCACTATAATCTTCGACCATGAATACTCAACGCATCCTCGCCCACTTCCAGGAAAGCGCCGAACTGAAAATGAAGGCGGCGCCGCTCCTGGCACAACCGATTTCCCAAGCCATCGAACTGATGTTCAATGCGCTTTCCAACGGCAATAAAGTCCTGGCCTGCGGCAACGGCGGCTCGGCCGGCGACGCCCAGCACTTCGCCGCCGAACTGGTCGGCCGCTTCGAGCGCGAGCGCTTCCCGCTGCCGGGCATCGCCCTGACCACCGACACCTCGATCATCACGGCGGTCGGCAACGACTACAGTTTCAACGAAATCTTCAGCAAGCAGGTCCAGGCCTTCGGCCAGGCCGGCGACATCCTGCTGGCGATCTCGACGTCCGGCAATTCCGGCAACGTCGTCGCCGCCGTCGAGGCGGCGCTCGAGCGCGAGATGCGCGTCGTCGCCATGACCGGCAAGGATGGCGGCAAGCTGGGCCGGATGCTGACCGACGCCGACGTCCACATCAACGTGCCGCACGCGCGTACCGCACGCATCCAGGAAGTGCACCTGGTAGCGATCCATAGTATTTGCGACGGCCTCGACGTCGCCCTGTTCGGAGAAGACGATGCGAATTGAAGCCGGCACCCTGCTGCGCCCCCTGTCCAAGGCCGTGCTGTGCGTGGCACTGCTGTCCTCGCTGAGCGGCTGCATCGCCGTGGTGGCGGGCGCCGCCGTGGGCGGCGCCGTCGCGACGGCCGACCGCCGTACGCTGGGCGCGCAGACGGAAGACAAGGCGATCGCGGTGAAGGCCGAAGCCGGCATGAACGAGATCACCGGCGACCTCGGCCACGTCAACGTCAACAGCTACAACCGCAAGGTGCTGCTGACCGGCGAAGTGCGCGACGAGGCGATGAAACGCGCCGTCGAGAACCGCGTGCGCGGCATTTCCAACGTCGAGAACGTGATCAACGAACTGGAAATCGCCGGCCCGTCGAGCTATACCTCGCGTTCGAGCGACACCCTGATCACCAGCAAGGTCAAGCTCAGCCTGGCCGACAAGCAGACCATCTCGGCCAATTCCTTCAAGGTCGTGACCGAGCGCGGCAATGTCTACCTGATGGGCCTGGTGACCCAGCGCGAAGGCAATATCGCGGCCGACGTGGCGAAGGGCGTGTCCGGCGTGATGCGCGTCGTCAAGATCTTCGAATACATCAGCGAAGAAGACCTGCGCGCGATGCAACCGCAGCAGGCGCAGGCCCAGCCGCAGCGCTGACCGCGGGCAAGGAAATGGCGACGGGCATATAATGCCTCGTCGCCAATCGAGCATGCGTTGACATCATGACCTCTTCCACCAAGCGTACCTGGATCAAGCCGGCGGCCATCGGCGCCGCCGTCCTCGCGATCGCCGGCATCGGCTTCGCCACCTTCAGCAGCCAGCAGCACGCCCCCGACGTCACCTTCATCGGCATCGACGGCCAGAAGATCAGCTCGCAGGACCTGCGCGGCAAGGTCGTGATGGTGAATTTCTGGGCCACGTCCTGCGCCACCTGCGTGAAGGAAATGCCGCAGATGGTCGAGACCTACAACAAGTTCAAGGGCCAGGGCCTGGAATTCGTCGCCGTGGCGATGAGCTACGATCCGCCCAACTACGTCCTGAACTACACCGAGACGCGCAAGCTGCCGTTCAAGGTGGCGCTCGACTCGGGCGGCGACCTGGCGAAGCAGTTCGGCGACGTCGCCATGACGCCGACCACCTTCGTCATCGGCAAGGACGGCAAGATCCTCAAGCGCTACCTGGGCGAACCGGATTTCGGGCAATTGCATGCCTTGCTGCAGAAATCGCTGAGTTCCACGTAGCGGCTTCGGGCGGCTCCGGCCGGCTCCGTGTGACACCGGGGTCAGAGCCCTTTAAAAGCAACACCGGGCTCTGACCCCTGACCTCTGATCTCCCGCAAACCCTGCAGTTCCGCTTGGCCCAAGCTTGACGCGCCCGCTAGCGCTGTTCCACACTTGCTCCGGCAAAGGAGATGGCCATGCGACACCTCGTCCCGTATTCCCTCGTGCTGCCCGGCGTGCTGGCCCTGGCCGGCTGCGGCAGCGTCGACGCCAGCCTGCGCGATACCGTCGTGCTGCATTACCAGCATGTGGCGAACGTCCACCGGATCGATTTTTCCACCCCGGTCACGCTGCCGCACCGCACCGCGCCGGCGCATGCCGTGCAGCCGCTGGAGTCGGAAGGCTTCTGGGCCGTGTTCCTGCTGTGCAGCGTCGACGCCAGCGGCGCCGGCATTCCCAGTGCCTACCTCGACGTCGACCGCCTGCGCGTCCAGTACGACGGCCAGCGCTACGGCCCGCTGCGCCCGTACACGCTGCGCATCGACGACACGACCGACCTGAACACCCAGCGCGACACGCCCGCGCTGTCCGCCGCGATCGCCGCCGAAGTCGGTGAAGGCGTGCCGGCCCTGGTATTCCGCCACGGCTTCCATCCGCAACTGGATATCCGCTTCGCGATCTACGTGCCGCGCGGCTTGCCCGGCTATTCTGGTGAGCAACTGGACCTGCGTTACGAAGGCGGCCGCGCCATGGTGCTCGGCAACGGCCACCCGCCGTCCAGCATTCCGCTGGCGGGCCTGGGCGGGACAGGAATTGCCTCTCACTGCCTGCCATGATCCATTGGCGTTAAAGCAATTCTTTCCTGCATGCTAAGATGACGTGCTCGATGATTCATCAAGGAAAGAACATGCTCCTCGAACTCGAATTCATTGCGCGCCTCGGCCTCGCCGCCCTGCTCGGCGGCGCCATCGGCTTCGAGCGCGAGCGCCTGTCCTGGGCGGCCGGCCTGCGCACCCACATGCTGGTGTCGGTCGGCGCCTGCCTGTTCATGATCGTGTCCGCCTACGGCTTCATGGACGTGCTGGGCCACGAGCACGTGTCCCTCGATCCGTCGCGCGTGGCGGCACAAGTGGTGTCCGGCATCGGCTTCCTCGGCGCCGGCTCGATCCTGCTGCGCGGCGAGATCGTGCGCGGGCTGACGACGGCGGCCAGCCTCTGGACCGTCGCCGCGATCGGCCTGGCCGTGGGCGGCGGGCTGTACGTGTCGGCGCTCGGCGCGACCGCCATCATCCTGTTCATCCTGGCCGGCATCAAGCCGATGGAGCGGCGCTATTTCGCCAGCCGGCAGCGGCGCGAACTGCTCATCTCCGCCGAGCGCGGCCGCCTGACGCTGCACGTGCTGGAACAGGAACTGGGGCCGCTGACCAGCCGCATCAGTTCCTTCATCGTCCAGCAGAACGCCGAGTCGGGCAAAACCGACGACGTGCTGATCGCGCTGTCGCGCATGTCCGAGAACGAATTCCGCACGATGATCGACCGGGTGCGGCGCATCCCGGGCGTCATCGAGGCCGAGCCCAAGGGGCGCCGCGATAACGGCTGAATCCGCCTACCAGCGCCCGCGCTCCTTCTTCGACTGGCGCTTGCGCGCCGCCGCGTTCTGCTGCTGCAAGAGCGCATCGACGCGCTCGGACGCCTCGCGCGCCAGCGCCTGCGCCTCGTCGACGCTGGGGAAGAATTCCGGCATGCGGTAGCCGAGCCAGGCATAGGCCGAATACATGCGGCACGTGTCCTCGACTTCCTGCAGGTTCTTCCAGAACAGTTCTTGCGGATGCGGCTGGAGCTTGCAGACCTTGCGCTTGGCCAGCGACTGCGCCCAGTGCGACCAGGCGCTTTCCAGCACCGGCACCCGGGTCGAGATCGGCACCAGCGACAGCGTGAACTTCTCGGCCACGCTCAGGTCCAGCGTGTCGAGCCATTCAGCGCGCTCGTTCTGCTCCTCGGTAATCTTGGGATAGAAAAAACCGTCCGGCACGTCGATATTGTGCACGAAGCGTTTCAGGAGCTTGACCAGCGAGGTCTCGCCCGTCACCGCCGAAATCCGGTGCAGTTGCTCGACCGACGGCGCCACCGCGAAGCCGCTCGCTTTTACCGGCGGGATCTTTTCCTTCATCAGCGCGCGGATGACCTCGTGCGTGTCGTCGTCGTACCCGGCCACGAAACCCTCCTCGTGCACGCCGTAGCGGCCGGCGCGCCCGGCGATCTGCCTGGCCAGCGCCGCCGAAATCTCTTCTTCCTCGACCCCGTTGTACTTCACCGCCGTCGTCATCACGATGCGCTGGATCGGCATGTTCAGGCCCATCGCGATGGCGTCGGTGCCGACCACGATGTCGGCCTGTCCCTCGCGGAAACGCTCGGCCTGGGCGCGTCGCACTTCCGGCGACAGGTTGCCGTAGACGGTGGCCACCGTCAGCCCCATCTCGGTGATCATGTCGCGCCACATCAGCACGTTGCGGCGCGAGAACGCGATGACGGCGTCGCCGCGGCGCAGGTTGCGGATCTTGCGCACGGCCGCCGGTTCCATCGACAGCGGCGCCTTGCGTTTCAGGACGTGGACTTCGAGCGGGCACTCGAGGCGCTCGGCCAGCGCCTCGATCGCACGCCGCGCTTCCGGCGCGCCGACGAGGTAGACGACCGATGCCGGCGCGCCGCACACGGCCGCGGTCCAGGCGGCGCCGCGGTCGCGGTCGGCCAGCATCTGGATCTCGTCGATGACGGCCACCTCGACCGGCGTGCGGGTATCCAGCATCTCGACCGTGCTGGCCACGTGGGTGGCGTCCTCGGCCAGGCGGCGTTCCTCGCCGGTGACGAGGCTCACGGCCAGCGGCTTGCCGTCGGCGCGCACCACGCCCTGCAGGCGTTCGTAGTTTTCCAGCGCCAGCAGGCGCAGCGGGGCGAGATAGACGCCGCTGCCGGCCTGCGCCAGCGCTTCCATCGCCCGGTGGGTCTTGCCGGAATTGGTGGGGCCGAGCAGCGCGACGAAGCGGCGTGCCATCCGGCTGGCCGCCTCGAACGAGGCCGGATACTCGGCCAGGTTGATGCTTTCCTTGGTGCGCGCCGCATGGCGTTCTTCGGCTTCGCGCTCGATCGCATGGTCGAGGCGCTGGCGGATGCGCTCGAACACGTACTCGGCCGGCTCGGACGTCTCCAGCTCCTGCAGCACGTGCAGGAACAGCATCGGGTCGAAGCCGGCGTCGTCGGCATCAATGGCGACGGCGCGCACGAATTCCTCGGTGTCCTGGTTCAGGTCGTCGTAGGCATCGCGCGTGGCGCGTTCCGCGACCAGCGCGCGGCGCGCATCGAGGTCCATGCGGCGCCACTTGCTCGATTTCGCCAACACCCCGCGCGCCGGCACCAGGCGGTAGTCGACGTGCAGGCCGTCGACGCGCACGGCGCCGGAAAAGCGCAGGAACACGCGACCTTCGAGGCGCACCAGTTCGACACCGCGCTCGCGCAGCTGCAATTCGCGTTCGAGCAGGGCGTCGTCGTCGGCCTGGTGGTGGTCGGTGTCGTGGTCGTCCTGGCGGTCCGGGTGGCGAGGGTGGTTCATGGATGTACTGCCTGAGGTGATGGTGGCAGCACTATAGCGGATACGCCCATGACACGCGCGCGATCAGTCCTCCGGGTGTCCTGGCAGACCGTACGGCACATGGTCTCGAGCTCGTCCTGATGCCGTTCGCGCTCCTCCTGTTCGGCCCGCTCCCATGTCTTGCGTTTCGCCGGATCGGTTTCCCCGGCTTTGCGGTCGAGAATCTGTTTCAGCGTTTGCCGGTGCCGGTCCTTCTTCGGATTATCCGGGTCGGCGCCGACGCAGCGCGCATGGCAGACGTGCCGCTTGGTGGGAACGAGTTGAGCCGATGCCGCGCACGACAAGACACATGCGGTGACGAACAGTAAGAGACGTTTCATGAAGCTTCACCCGTATCGGTTTACAAGGACGTATCGAATTTGATGCCGATACGCGCATGATCGGCCGCGCCGGTCGACTCGCGCAACAGCGCGTCCACGGTCCGGTATTCCTCGATGCGCGTCGTCGACCGGTGCAGCAGGTTGTCGAGGTTGACCGTCACCTTCGACTTCGCATCGATCTTCCAGCTGCCGTTGATGCCCAGCGTGCGTCGGCCCGACTGGTACACGCGCTCGCTGGCGCTGCTGCGCGTCCATTCGCCCGGCAACACGCTGGCCTCGACGCCCAGCTTCAGCGGCACCGTCTTGATCGTGTAGCTGCCGCCCAGCTTGGCGCGCCAAGGCGACTGGCCGTCGATGCGATTGTCCGGTCCCGGCACGTCGCGCAGTTCCGAACGGGCGAAGCCCAGGCTGCCATGGATTTCCAGCGTGGACAGGTCTTTCGACACGTCCTTGCCGGCAACGCGGCCTTCCAGGTTCACGCCGCGCACGGTCGCCTTGCCGAGATTGACGGGACGGTAGACGTAGCGCAGTGCGCCGGCCCAGGGCACGTTGCCGAACACGTATTCCCAGCCCGTCTTGTCCGCGATGTCGCGCGCATACCCTTCCACCATCACCTCGCTGGCGCTGCCGATGCCGTGCGTGTACGACAGGTTCAGGCCGAGCGCGCGTTCGGGCTGCAGCGCGGGATTGCCGGCCCGGTCGGCCGTGTCGATGCCGTTGGCGCCGCACAGGCGGCCCGGCTGGCACGGCGCGAACTGGCTGATCGTCGGGTGCAGCAGCAACTGGTCGGCGGACGGCGGCTGGAAGCTGCGCGCCAGCGACAAGCGCACCTGGCGCCTGCGGTCGCCGCCGATCTTCTTCGACAGGTGCAGCGACGGCGACCACATATTGAAATCGGCGCGGTTGCGCACCGGGCCTTCGGCGAGGTCGTAGACGCGCCGCTCGACGGACAGCCCGGCGTTCAGGGCGAGCGTACGGTCGATGCGCCACTCGTCCTGCAGGAACAGGCGGCCGCTGTTGGTGCGCATGGCGCTCTCGCGCCCCAGCACGGCCAGGCTGGCGTCCTGCACGCCGTCGACGAGATCGGTATACAACCTGTCGTTCTCGTTGCGCACCAGCTTGGCGCCGGCCGTGATGGCGTGACCACCGCCCAGTGCCGTGTTGAAGTCGAGATCGACGAAATAATTGCGGCCGCGCCAGCGCTGCGCATACGTGCGCCGGCGCAGCGGCGCATCGGACCAGGCTTCCAGGCTGGGCGCATCGATGTTCACGCGCGGGCGGTTCATGTTCAGGCGCAGCGACAGCGCGCTGTCCGCATCGAGCTGGCGGGTCCATTGCACCGGCAACGCCCAGGTGTCCATGGTATTGCCGCTGTCGCGCTCGAGCGCCAGCAGGCGGCCGTCCCGCCAGCGGCGCCGCTCGATGCTGTCTTCCACGGTCTTGAAGCGGCCGATCTCGGGACGCAGGCTGATCTTGTTCGCGGCATCGAGCGTCCAGGTGAATTCGCTGCCCGCATTCACGAACTCGAGTACGTTCGATGCGGCGCTGTCGCCCTCGAATGCCGGCACCGGCGCGGTCTCGCCCACGGCGCGCGTCTCGAGGTAACGGCTGGACCTGGGCGTCTTCGTGCGCCGTGCCGACAGCGACAGGTTGTAGATGAACGGGCTGTCCGCCGCGACCTGGTTGTTCATCCACGAGACGTTCGCGCCGGCCCGTCCACCGGTGCTGGTGGCGCCCGCGCCGGCCTGGCTGAATGCCTTGCGCTCGGCCTTGCGGCGCACGATATTGATGGTGCCGGCGATGCCGACCGGTCCCGTCGCGGCCGTGGTGGAGCGGACGATCTCGATGCGCTCCACCTGCACCAGGTCGAGTGCGAACGCGTCGCCCTGCGGCGGCAGGCCGTCCACCAGCACCTGCGTGTAGCCGGGCAGGCCGAGCAGGCCCAGGCGCCCGTCCTTGCCGATGCTGATCGCCGGTTCGCGGTGCAGCAGTTCGCCGACGTTCTGCACGCCGCTGTCGGCGATGCGCTGCTTGCCGATGACGATCTTGCCGGCGATCGCATCGCGGCTCGCGTCCATGTCGGTCTGGGTGCCGTTCACCGTCACCTGCTGGGGCTTGTCGGACGTGACCTGGGCCTGGGCCTGGGCCTGCGCCGCGCACAGCGTCAGCAGGCAAATCAGTTTCATGCGCATTCGAACCATTCGAAAAACAAAAAGCCGCAGGCGGATACCTGCGGCTTTCCTGGCGATCGGACAAAGGTAATTGCTCGAATCAATAGTAGCGTCCCACCCCCTGCGAAGTAAAGAAAATTGTCTAAATGTTATTTTTCGTGAGATTTACCTACGCGCTACATGCGCGCATCGTCATGGCGCCGCCGTCGCCGCGGCGGCCGCCTCCAGCTCGCGCAAGCGCGCCCGCAACGCACGCTCCTCGCTCCAGCGCGCGGTATCGTCGCGCACGACGGCGGCAATGGCCTCCACCGTGCCGTCCGCCGCGTGCAGCAGCGCCACCGTGAAGGCGATCGACAGCGGTTTGCCTTCCTTGTGCACGGCGGGCACGCGCAGCACGTCGCTGCCGTAGCGCGTCCGGCCCGTCGCCATGGTCTGGTGGTAGCCGTCCCAGTGGCGCTGCTGCTGGCGCTGCGGGATGATCAGGTCGAGCGAGACGCCCAGCGCCTCCGCCTCCGAAAAGCCGAAGATGCGCGTGGCCGCGGCGTTCCAGAATACGATGGTGCCGGCGGCGTCGCAGACGACGAGGCCGTCGCCGACGGCCTGCGCGAGTTGCTGGAAATCGATCGGGGTCTGCATGTGTTCCTCCCAAATGGACAATGCGCGCCGGCGAACGCGGCGCGCATCGGGTCGAGCCGTTGCCGTGGCCGGGATCAGACCACGCGGCGCTCGTGGAAGTCCTTGATCTGCTGCTGGCTGTAGCCCATGCCTTCCAGGATCTCGTCGGTGTGCTCGCCCAGCAGCGGCGACCCCTTGATTTCCGGCTTCATGTCCGAGAACTTGATCGGGCTGCCCACGGTCAGGTACTTGCCGCGCTCCTTGTGGTCGACCTCGACGATGGTGCCGCTGGCGCGCAGCGACTCGTCGTTCGCCAGTTCCTTCATCGTCAGCACCGGCGCGCACGGGATGTCGAACTTGCGCAGGATGTCGACGGCCTCGAACTTGGTCTTGTCCTTCAACCAGTTCTCGATGACGGCGAAGATGTCGAAGATCTTGTCCTGGCGTGCCTGCGCGGTCATGTAGGCCGGATCGTCGATCCATTCTTCCTTGCCGATGGCGCGGCAGATCGGCGCCCAGGCATGGCCCTGGATCGTGAAGTAGATGTAGGCGTTCGGGTCGGTCTCCCAGCCCTTGCAGCGCAGTACCCAGCCCGGCTGGCCGCCGCCGCCCGCATTGCCGCCGCGCGGCACCACGTCCGAGAAGCTGCCGTGCGGGTATTGCGGATACTCTTCCAGGTAGCCCACGCGGTCCAGGCGCTGCTGGTCGCGCAGCTTCACGCGGCACAGGTTCAGCACGCTGTCCTGCATCGACACGGCCACCTTCTGGCCCTTGCCGCTGACGTCGCGCGCGCGCAGCGCCGTCAGGATGCCGATCGCCAGGTGCATGCCGGTATTGCTGTCGCCCAGCGCGGCGGCCGAGACGGTCGGCGGACCGTCGTCGAAGCCGGTGGTGGACGCGGCGCCGCCGGCGCACTGCGCCACGTTCTCGTAGACCTTCAGGTCTTCGTAGTGGTGGCCGTCGCTGAAGCCCTTCACGGACGCGACGATCATGCCGGGATTGAGTTCCTTGATGTGCTCCCAGGTGAAGCCCATGCGGTCCAGCGCGCCGGGGCCGAAATTCTCGACCAGCACGTCGGATTCCTTGATCAGCTTGGTCAGGATTTCCTTGCCCTCGGCCGTCTTGGTGTCCAGCGTCAGCGAGCGCTTGTTGCTGTTCAACATGGTGAAGTACAGCGCGTCGACGCCGGGGATGTCGCGCAGCTGCGAACGGGTGACGTCGCCGGCGCCGGGGCGCTCGACCTTGATCACGTCGGCGCCGAACCAGGCCAGCAGCTGGGTGCAGGCCGGGCCGGCCTGGACGTGCGTGAAGTCGATGATCTTGATGCCTTCCAGTGGTTTGCTCATGATTCCTGTCTCCTTGTCGATATCTGCAAACGTGACGGTCCTGCGCACCGGCGCTCGTGGCGCCGGTGTCGTGCCTTGCTGTATGTGCCCGGTGCTCGCGCCGCCTTACTTCTTGGCGCTTTGCGGATTCAGGTTGGTCAGGCGGCCGCTCTCGGTGCCCGCGGTCTCGTCGATCACGGCGTTGATCAGGGCCGGCTTGCCGGCGGCGATCGCTTCCTGCAGGAAGCGCGTGAGTTCTTCCGGCGTGGTGGCGTTGTAGCCGATGCCGCCGAAGGCCTCGATCATCTTGTCGTAGCGGGCGTTCTTGACGAACACCGTGGGCGCCACGTCGGCGCCGCCGGTGGGGTTCACGTCGGTGCCCTTGTAGACGCCGTTGTTGTTGAAGACGATGGTGGTGACCGGCAGCTGGTAGCGGCAGATGGTTTCCAGTTCCATGCCGGAGAAGCCGAACGCGCTGTCGCCTTCCACCGCCACCACCGGCTTGCCGCTGACGACGGCCGCGCCGATGGCGAAGCCCATGCCGATGCCCATGATGCCCCAGGTGCCGGAGTCGAAGCGCTTGCGCGGCTGGTACTGGTCGATGATGCTGCGCGCGTAGTCCAGCGTGTTCGCGCCTTCGTTGACGAGGTTGATGTCCGGATGGTCCTTGAGCACGTCGCGGATGGCGCGCAGCGCGCTGTGGAAGTTCATCGGCACCGGGTTCTTGTCGAGCAGCGCGGCCATCTTGGCCTGGTTGGCTTCCTTGCGCTCGGCGATCGCGCCCAGCCAGTCCTCGCCGGGCGCCACGATGCCGGCGCCGTCCAGGCCGTCCAGCAGCGCGGACACGCAGGAGCCGATGTCGCCGATCAGCGGCGCGGCGATCGGCACGTTGCTGTCGACTTCGGTCGGGGCGATGTCGATCTGCACGAACTGCTTCGGCTTGCCCCAGGTCTTGCCCTTGCCGTGCGCCAGCAGCCAGTTAAGGCGCGCGCCGACCAGCACGACCACGTCGGCCTCGGCCAGCACGAAGGAGCGCGCCGCGGACGCCGACTGCGCATGGGTATCCGGCAGCAGGCCCTTGGCCATCGACATCGGCAGGTAGGGGATGCCGCTGCGCTCGACGAAGGCGCGGATCTCGGCGTCGGCCTGCGCATACGCGGCGCCCTTGCCGAGCAGGATCAGCGGCTTCTTCGCGCCCTTGATGAGGGCCAGCGCGCGCTGCACCGAGTCCGGCGCCGGCAGCTGGCGCGGGGCCGGGTCGACGACCTTCACCAGCGAGCGCTTGCCGTGGCCGGCCTCGATGGTCTGCGCCAGCAGCTGCGCCGGCAGGTCGAGGTAGACGCCGCCCGGGCGGCCCGAGACGGCGGCGCGGATGGCGCGCGCCACGCCGATGCCGATGTCCTCGGCCTTGTTGATGCGGTAGGCCGCCTTGGCGTACGGCTTGGCGGCGTTGAGCTGGTCCATCTCTTCGTAGTCGCCCTGCTGCAGGTCGACGATCTCGCGCTCGCTGGAACCCGAGATCAGGATCATCGGGAAGCAGTTGGTGGTGGCGTTGGCCAGGGCCGTCAAGCCGTTCAGGAAGCCGGGCGCCGACACCGTCAGGCAGATGCCGGGCTTTTGCGTGATGAAGCCGGCGATGGCGGCGGCGTTGCCCGCGTTCTGTTCGTGGCGGAAGCCGATGAAGCGCATGCCTTCCGCTTGCGCCAGGCGGGCGAGGTCCGTGATCGGGATGCCTACCAGGCCGAAGATCGTGTCGATGTCGTTGTGCTT
Organism: Massilia sp.; assembly: GCA_031995805.1. Lineage (GTDB taxonomy): Bacteria > Pseudomonadota > Gammaproteobacteria > Burkholderiales > Burkholderiaceae_D > Telluria. Next base: position 12,763 of record DAMAFT010000001.1, on the reverse strand, counting down.
CAGGGCATCGATCACCAGGTGGAAGCCGTCGGTGACTTCTACCGATACGTTTTGAGTCATGGTTGTCTCCGGTTATTCGGGCCACGTTGTGCCGTTGCCCCTCGTTGTCGGTCCAGGCGACCTGGCCAGCCGTCTCGCCCTGAAATCCATCATAGCCAGCACGCCTGATTTCGATCATTGACCACGGTCAAGTTTCGCCACATGATGTCGAGACCCCGGAAAATCGCCCCTGCCACCCATGACGCTGATCGCCAATCACCCCGAACGCAACATCATCCGCGTGCAGTTGAAGCAGAACGTCGTGCTCAAGGAATTGCGCGACAGCGAGATGGCCGCGCTCGAGCCCTACCTCACCGTCACCAACCACCAGAAGGGCGACCTGCTGCTGAACCAGGGCGTGCACGAGATGGAGCAGTACTTCATCCTCGACGGCATCCTGAAGCGCCAGGTCACCAACCACGAAGCCAAGGAGATGATCCTGCGCTTCTCGTCCGAGCGCGACATCGAGACCAGCTACGCCGCCTGGCGCCTCAAGACCCCCACGCCGTACAGCATCGTCTGCGTCACCAAGGCGCGCGTGGCCAGCATGCCGCTGGCGCAATGGGTCGACTTCCTGCAGAGCCACAGCCTGGTCAAGGAAGCGTTCGAGTTCGAAGTGATGAGCCTGATGAGCGGCATCATGGCGCACACGATCACGCTGCACCTGCTCGATGCGCCGGGCCGCGTGCACCGTTTCGTGCGCAAGCATCCCGAGCTGTTCGAGCGCCTGCCGAAGAAGGAACTGGCGGCCTACCTGAACCTGTCGCCGGAAACCCTGAGCCGGCTGAAGCACCAGGGAAAAATCTGAAAACAACGGTTTTTGCGCCGCAACTCAAAAATTTTTTTGCCTCTTTTTTGGGCGTTTTTTCATAGCTAGACATTCACCCACGGAATGTCCGCTATCACGCCGTTCAATTGGACGATGGTTGGCCTGCCTTTACAATCAAAGGCATACATCGTTTCCACCTTTAAAAGGAGTTGCAAAATGAATGGCTATACCAATACCGCGACGCAACAAAACGGTACTTCCTTCTCGTTCTCGGCCCTGATCGCCGCACTGTTCCAGCTGAACCTGCGCGACAAGCTGAGCGCCGCCAACCGCGGCGACGGCGCCCATACCTGGGGCATGTAACACCCCTGCCGGCAGCGCCCCCGGCGGCGCCGGTCATGCCAGCGCTTCCTCGGGCACCGCTTCCGGCGCCCCGGCCCGGCATCCGCCGCGCCGGGGCGCCCGTCCGTCAGGCTTCCACCGCCTTCTGCAGGCGCACGCCGCCGCGCGCCTCGACCATCGTCTGCTCCAGCAGCTTCACCAGCGCATATGCCGAGTCGATGTGCGGCGTCGACGTGCCCGTCATGCGCGCCAGTTCGATCACCGAGCCCACCAGCGCATCGATTTCCGGCCCGCGGCCCGCTTCCACGTCCTGCAGCATCGAGGTCTTGTGCTTGCCGATCTTCTCGGCGCCCGCGATGCGGCGTTCCAGGCTGACGCGGAAGGCGATCCCCAGCCGCGTCGCCACCGCCTCGGCCTCGCGCATCATGTTGGCGGCCAGGTCGCGCGCCAGCGGGTGCTGGCAGATGTCCACCAGCGTCGAATGCGCCAGCGCGCTGATCGGGTTGAACGACAGGTTGCCCCACAGTTTCAGCCAGATCTCGGCGCGAATGTCGTCCAGCACCGGCGACTTGAAGCCGGCCTGCTCGAAGCAGGCCGCCACCCGCGTGATCCGCTCGCTCGTACTGCCGTCGAGTTCGCCCAACGGAAAGCGGCTGCCCTCGATGTGCCGGATCACGCCCGGCGCCACCAGTTCCGCCGCCGGATAGACGACACAGCCGAGGATGCGCGCCGGCGGGATCCGCTGCGCCAGTTCGCCGTCCGGGTCCACGCTGTGCACGGCGCGGCCCTCGTAGTCGCCGCCGTGGCGGTGGAAATACCAGAACGGGATCCCGTTCTGCATCGTCACCACGACCGTCTCCGGCCCGAACAGCAGGCCGACGCGGTCCGCCACGTCCTCCACCTGGTGCGCCTTGACGGCCAGCACCACCACATCCTGCGGTCCCGCCGCGGCATAGTCGTCCGTGGCCCGCACCTGCGCCGCCGTCCGTTCGGTCCCGTCGGTTTCCACGAGCCGGATACCATGCGCGCGGATGGCCTGCAGGTTCGCGCCGCGCACGAGGAACGTCACGTCCTCCCCCGCGAGCGCCAGCCGTGCACCGACGAGTCCGCCGATGGCGCCCGCCCCGATCACTGCGATCTTCATGACACACTCCCTGATGGTTACTCGAAACGGTTGCTGAGCGTGCCGATGCCGTCGATCTCGACCTCGATCTTGCTACCCGGGCGCATCGAGCCCACGCCGACCGACGTCCCGCACAGCAGGAGGTCGCCCGGCTCCAATGTCATGTCCTGCGAAATCATGCTGACCAGCTGGGTCACGCTGAACACCATGTCGTTGATCGGATAGTCCTGGCGCACCTCGCCGTTCAGGATGGTGCGCACGACCAGCATCGCCGGGTTCAACCCGGTGGCGATCACGGGGCCGAACGGGCAGAAGGTGTCGAAGCCCTTGGCGCGCACCCACTGCGGGAAGGTCGGGTCGCGGTTGATGAGTTCGCCCACCGTGACGTCGTTGGCGCAGGTATAGCCGAAGATGTGGTCCGGCGCGTTTTCCACCGAGACCCCGCTGCAGGTACTGCCGATCACGATCGCCAGCTCGCCCTCGAACGCCACCTTGGCGTCGATCCGCGGCTTGCGGATCGTCCCGCCCGGCGCCAGCCAGGAGGTCGGCGGCTTCATCAGGTACAGCGGTTCGGGCGGCGGGGCCAGGCCGAGCTTCTTGCCCAGCGCATGAAAATTGTTCCACATTGCCAGCACCTTGCCGGGCACGACGGGCGTGAGCACCGTCACCTCGGCCAGGTTGATCGCGATGTCGGTACGGCTCGGGCTGTCGAACATGTCGCCCTTGAAGACGCGGATCTTGTCGCCCTCGAGCGTGCCGAAGCGTACCGTGTCGAGATGCAGGAAGCGTATCCAGCGCTGGATCATGGGATGCCTCTTTCAGGGATGTTGTCGTGTCCGCGCGTGCGGCGCGGGGCCGCACGCGGGTAGTACGGCGCCGGGTCAGTTGACCATGCGCGGGGACGTCGGCGCGGCGGCGCTGCCCGGCACGTGCTCGCCCTCGGCCACGCTGACGATGCCGATCGATTCCTCGATGAAGCGCTTGCGCATCGGGCGCAGCACCCACCAGGCCAGGATGGCGGCCACCGCGTTCATGCCGCAACCGACGAAGAACACCGCTTCCCAGCTGCCGCTGGCGGCCGTGATCACGCTGGAGATCGGCACGAAGATCGAGGCCGTGCCCTTGGCGGTGTACATCAGGCCCGCGTTGCCGGCGGCGTTGCGGGTGCCGAAGGTGTCGGCGGTGGTGGCCGGGAACAGGCTGTAGATCTCGCCCCAGGCGAAGAACACCAGGCCGGTCAGGATCACGAACATGATCGGGTCGCGGCCCAGGTAGTACAGGGCGATGATGCCGACCGATTCCAGCGCGAAGGCGACGAACATGGTCTTCTCGCGGCCGATCTGGTCGGACACCCAGCCGAAGAAGGGCCGCGTCAGGCCGTTCAGCACGCGGTCGATCGCCAGGGCGAACGTCAGCGCCGGCAGGATCATGCCCATGACGTTGAACTTGACGCCGTCGATCGCGAAGTCCTTGGCGATCGGACCCATCTGCGCGGTGGCCATCAGGCCGCCGGCGGCGACCAGCACGAACATCACGTACATCACCCAGAACACCGGCTTGCGCACCATCTGGGACGGGGTGAAGTCGGCCGTGGTCTGCAGCACGTTGGGGTTCTTCTTCTTGGCCACCTTGGCGGCATGGTGCGGCGGCCGCACCATCATGGCGGCCAGCAGCATCACGACCAGGCCCTGGCCCAGGCCGAAGTACAGGAAGGTGTCGGCATAGCCGCGGCTTTCGATCATCATCGAGATCGGGATGATCGTGGCCGCCGAGCCGGCGCCGAAGCCGGCCGCCGTCAGGCCCGCCGCCAGGCCGCGCCGGTCGGGGAACCATTTCAGGGCCGAGCCCACGCAGGTGCCGTACACGGCGCCCGCGCCGATGCCGCTGATGGCGGCGGCGACGTACAGGACAAAAAGCGTAGAAGCGAAGGCGTTCATCACCCAGCCGATCGCGCACAGCAGGCCGCCGAACAGCACGACGGGACGCGGACCCCATTTGTCGACGGCCCAGCCTTCGATGGGAACGAGCCAGGTCTCGGTGAGGATGAAGATGGTGAATGCCACCTGGATGGCCGCCTTGGACCAGCCGTGGGCCTCGGACAGCGGATTGACGAACAGGGTCCAGCCGTATTGCAGGTTGGCGATCATGGCCATGCAGATGATGCCCATGATCAGTTGCATCCAGCGGAAGGATGCTGGCCTTTCGATTGCCGGCGTTTCGGTTTTCATGCGATGTCTCCGTTGCTTTGATTTTTTTGCGCTTGGATGTGGTGCGGTTGCTCAGGCCCGGGGTCTGCCCCGGGCCCGAAGGTCGGGCGGGTGGGGCGGATCGGCTGCATGAAGGCGGGGGCCGCTGGCGTTGCGGTACGAAGGGTTGCTCATGACCTTGTCTCCAGATAGGGGTTCACGAAAGCTACCGAAAAGGATTCTGGAACCGTTTGTTGTCGTGGCCGCCGGTCGGGTCCGGCATGCGCTCCGCTTATGTAAAGTTCAACAGATGGGCCGATTGTGGAAGATCGGATTTGCCATATCCTTGACCGCGGTTAAGAATCGAAAATTCGCTGGACTGCGCGGCGTTCAGACGCCGACCTGGGACTGGCGCAGCGCGCGCCAGTCGATGGCGGCGGACGGGTTGCAGCCGGGCGCCGTCATCTGCGGCGCGCAGCGCTCCTTGGCGGCCAGGATGGCGTCGACGAGGAAGTCGGCGTCGTAGGCCTTGAGCAGGTGCGGCTGGTGCTGCACCAGGTAGTCGCGCACGCATTCGCGCTCGCCGGCGGCGCACGGCACGTCGAAGGCGGCGTCCCAGAACCAGTTCAATCCGAGTTCGTGGAAGGCGGCGTTGTAGGCATTGCGGCGGACCTGCGCATCGGCGCCGGCGTCGGCGTGGACGGTCTGTGTCATGCTTCCTCCAATGTGGTTGTGGACGAGCTGCCAAGCGATAGTAGGCGATTTATATAATTAGAAAAATTTAAAGTTTTTAGGGCTTATCATTAGGGATCGCTGATACATCGGAGCCTTGATGAAGAACGCCACGCTGCGCCAACTTAAAGTCTTCGAGGCAGTTGCTCGTCACCTCAGTTTTTCCCGCGCCGCAGCAGAGCTGCACCTGACGCAGCCGGCGGTGTCGACGCAGGTGCGCACGCTCGAAGGCCACGTCGGATTGCCGCTGTTCGAGCAGCTGGGGAAGAAGACCTATCTGACGCAGGCCGGCGACGAATTGCTGCGCTTCGCGCGCGCCATCATCCAGCAGTTCGAGGCGGCCGACACGGCCATGGCGCAGTACCGCGGCATCGAGGGCGGCCAGCTGAACGTGGCCGTGATCAGCGCCGGCGACTATTTTTTCCCGCAGCTGATGGTGGCGTTCGCGCGGCGCCATCCGGGCGTGCAGCTGAACCTGACCGTGCACAACCGCGAGGAGCTGCTGGGCCAGCTGGCCGAGAACCGCACCGACCTGGCCGTGATGGTGCGCCCGCCGGCCCACGAGGACATGCACAGCGACGCCTTCGCCCCGCATCCCTACGTGATCGTGGCGGCCCCGGAGCACCCGCTGGCGGGGCAGGCGCGCATCGGCATGGACGAACTGCTGCGCCACCCCTTCGTGGTGCGCGAGCGCGGCTCGGATACCTGGCAGTCGATGGAAGATGCGTTCGGCGCGCGCATGGACAGCATCCGCGTGGCGATGTCGATCCGCAGCACGGAGACGATCAAGCAGGCCGTCATCGCCGGCATCGGCCTGGGCTTCCTGTCCGCGCACACGATCGGGCGCGAACTGGCGGACGGCAGCCTCGTGGTGCTGCCGGCGGACGGCTTTCCGCTGATGCTGAACTGGTACGTGGTGCACCGCCGCGAAAAGCGCCTGCCGCCGGTGGCGCGCGCGTTCCGCGCGTTCCTGCTGGACGAGGGCGCGCAGCGCATCGCGGCGCTGATCCCGGCGGCGCAGCGCCAGCGCCAGGCGTGACGCCGGTCCGTCAGTGCCGCATCAGCGCGCGCACGTGCGCGGCGCAGCCGCCGGCCAGACCGGCGCCGCTGTAGCCGCCCTCGAGCACGGACACGATGCGGCCGCCGCACACGTCCAGGGCGATCGCCATCACCTGCTCCGTGATCCAGCCGAAGTCCTCGTCTTCCAGCGCCATCTGCGCCAGCGGATCGAGCCGGTGCGCGTCGAAGCCGGCCGACACCAGGATCAGCTGCGGCGCGAAGGCGCGCAGCGCCGGCAGCAGCTCCTGCGCCACGCGCGCGCGGAACATGGCCGACCCGCAGCCGGGCGGCAGCGGCACGTTGACGACGTTGCCGCTGGCGCCGCGCTCGCGCGCCGCCCCGGTGCCCGGATACAGCGGCGACTGGTGGCTGGAGCCGAAGAACAGTTGCGGGCGGTGGTAGAACGCGGCCTGGGTGCCGTTGCCGTGGTGGACATCGAAGTCGAGCACGGCGACGCGTTCCAGGCCGTGGGATTCCAGCGCGTGCACGGCGGCGACGGCGACCTGGTTGAAGATGCAGAAGCCCATCGCCCGGTCCGGCTCGGCGTGGTGGCCGCAGGGCCGGGTGGCGCAGAACACGTTGTCCGCCTCGCCCGCCAGCACGGCGTCCACGCCGGCGCAGGCGGCGCCCACGCAGGCCATCACCGCATCCCAGGAACCGGGCGACATCACGGTGTCGCCGCCGTCCAGCGCCACCAGGCCGTCGTCCGGCGCCCGCGGCGCCAGTGCGGCGATCCCGTCGACGTAATCGGCGTCGTGCACGCGCAGCACCTGCTCGCGCGTGCCCATCGGCGCGCTGCGCCACGCCAGGGTCTCGAAGCCGGGCCGGCGCAGCGCTTCCAGCACCGCGTGCAGGCGCTGCGGCGACTCCGGATGCGACGGGCCCGGCCGGTGTTCCAGGCAGGCCGGGTGGGACAGCACCAGCGTGGTCATGGCGACGCCGGCGCGGCCGTTTCTGCCGCCGCGATCGCGTGGTTGGACATGCGCTCGATCGCCTGGCACAGCGCCGAGTGGTCCAGCTGCGCCAGCCCGTGCGCGGCGCACGAGTTCATCAGCTCCTGCACGGCCGCCGTGTTGGGCAGCGCCACGCCCAGGCTCTTCGCGCCCTGCAGCGCCAGGTTCAGGTCCTTCTGGTGTAGCGCGATACGGAACCCCGGCGCGAACGTGCGCTTGACCATGCGCTCGCCGTGCACCTCGAGGATGCGCGACGCCGCGAAGCCGCCCATCAGCGCCGCGCGCACGCGGCCCGGGTCGGCGCCCGCCTTCGACGCGAACAGCAGCGCCTCGGACACCGCCTGGATCGTCAGCGCCACGATGATCTGGTTCGCCACCTTGGCCGTCTGGCCGTCGCCGTTGGCGCCCACCAGCGTGATGTTCTTGCCCATCATCCGGAACAGCGGCAGCACCCGCTCGAACGCTTCCTGGGAACCGCCCGCCATGATCGTCAGCGAGGCCGCCTTTGCGCCCACCTCGCCGCCGGAGACGGGCGCGTCGATGTAGTCGCAGCTGCGCTTGTTGATCTTCTTCGCGAATTCCTTGGTGGCCAGCGGAGAGATGGAACTCATGTCCACCACGATCTTGCCGGGCGTGAGCGCCGCGGCGACGCCGTGGTCGCCGAACAGCACCTCTTCCACCTGCGGCGTGTCGGGCACCATCACGATGACGACGTCGGCGCGCTTGGCCACCTCCGCCGCATTGGTGCAGACGGTGGCGCCACCCTCGACCAGCGCCAGCGGCGGGTTCTTCACGTCGTGCAGGTAGAGCTTGCAGCCGCCCGCCTGCAGGTGTCCGGCCATGGGGCCGCCCATGATGCCCAGGCCGATGAATCCTACTTTGTCCATGATGTCTCCTCGTCGTTGAAGGTGGTCAGACGCCGTGCCGCACCAGCCAGTCCAGGCCGTCGTACGTCGTGGTGCGCGGCTTGTACTCGCAGCCGACCCAGCCGGTGTAGCCGATACGGTCCAGGCGGTCGAACAGGTAGCGGTAGTTGATCTCGCCGGTGCCCGGCTCGTGGCGGCCCGGGTTGTCGGCCAGCTGGATGTGGCGGATCGACGCCAGGTTGGCCTCGATGGTGGCGGCCAGCTCGCCCTCCATGCGCTGCATGTGGTAGATGTCGTACTGCAGGAACAGGTTGTCGGCGCCGGTCGCGCGGATGACGTCCAGCGCCTGGCGGGTGCCGGTCAGGAAGAAGCCGGGAATGTCGAAGGTATTGATCGGCTCGACCAGCAGGGCCAGGCCCGCCTCCTTCAGGCGCCGCGCGGCGAAGGCCAGGTTGGCCACCAGCGTGTCGTGCGCCGCGTCGCGGCTCACGCCGGGCGGCACGATGCCGGCCAGGCAGTTCAGCTGCTTGACGCCCAGCGCCAGCGCATAGGCGATGGCGACCGAGACGCCTTCCTCGAACTCGCCGCGCCGCGCCGGATGGCAGGCGATGCCGCGCTCGCCCGCGGCCCAGTCGCCGGCCGGCAGGTTGTGCAGCACCAGTTCCAGGCGGTGCGCATCGAGCTTCTCGGCGATCTGGCGCGCCGGCCAGGCATAGGGGAACAGGAATTCGACGCCGCGAAAGCCGGCCTGGGCGGCCTTCTCGAAACGCTCGAGGAAATCGAATTCGGTGAACAGCATCGTCAGGTTGGCGGCCAGCTTCATGTCGTCTCCTCGGTGCTCATTGCACGGTCAGCACATCGTTGAATTCGTTGAGCGCGTCGATCTCGGTACCCATCGCGATGTTCGTCACCCGCTCCAGGATGACTTCCACCACCACCGGCACGGCGTACTGGCGCATGAGCTCGCGGGCGCGCTCGAAGGCGGGCACGATGTCGTCCGGGCGGAACACGCGGATCGCCTTGCAGCCCAGGCCCTCGACGACCGCCACGTGGTCGACGCCGTAGCCTTCCAGCTCGGGCGCATTGACGTTCTCGAACGACAGCTGCACGCAGTAGTCCATCTCGAAGCCGCGCTGGGCCTGGCGGATCAGGCCCAGGTAGGCGTTGTTCACCAGCACGTGGATGTAGGGCAGCTTGAACTGCGCCGCCACCGCCAGCTCCTCGATCAGGAACTGGAAGTCGTAGTCGCCGGAGATGGCGACGATGTCGGCGTCCGGGTCGGCCACGCGCACGCCCAGCGCGGCGGGGATGGTCCAGCCCAGCGGGCCGGCCTGGCCGCAGTTGATCCAGTGGCGCGGATGGTGCACGTGCAGGAACTGCGCGGCGGCGATCTGCGACAGGCCGATCGAGGCCACGTAGCGCACGTCGCGTCCGAAGTATTCGTTCATCTCGTGGTACACGCGCAGCGGGTGCACCGGCACGCTGTCGTAGTCGCTGCGGCGCAGCAGCGTGCGCTTGCGTTCCTGGCACTCCTGCAGCCAGGCCGAGTGGTCGGCCAGGCGCCCGCCGGCGCGCCATTCGCGCGCCACCTCGACCAGCAGGGCCAGCGCCGCCTTCGCATCCGAGACGATGCCCAGGTCGGGGCCGAACACGCGCCCGATCTGGGTGGGCTCGATGTCGATGTGGACGAAGGTGCGGTCCTTGGTGAACACGTCGACGCTGCCGGTGTGGCGGTTGGCCCAGCGGTTGCCGATCCCCATCACGAAGTCCGACGCCAGCACCGTCGCGTTGCCGTAGCGGTGGCTGGTCTGCAGGCCCGCCATGCCGGCCATCTGCGGGTGGTCGTCCGGGATCGAACCCCAACCCATCAGCGTCGGGATCACCGGCACGCCGGTGATCTCCGCGAATTCGACCAGCAGCGCGGAAGCGTCGGCGTTGACGATGCCGCCGCCGGCGGTGAGCAGCGGGCGGCTGGCGCCGTTCATCATGTGCAGCGCCTTCTCGACCTGGGCGCGGGTGGCGGCCGGCTTGTACGGCTGCAGCGGCGCATAGGTCTCGATGTCGAACTCGATCTGCGCCAGCTGCACGTCCAGCGGCAGGTCGATCAGCACCGGGCCGGGACGGCTGGAGCGCATCAGGTGGAAGGCCTGCTGGAACACCTGCGGCACCAGGGCCGGCTCGCGCACCGTGACCGACCACTTGGTGACGGGCCGCGCGATCGACTCGATGTCGACCGCCTGGAAGTCTTCCTTGTACAGGCGCGCGCGCGGCGCCTGGCCGGTGATGCACAGGATCGGCACCGAGTCGGCCTGGGCCGCGTACAGGCCGGTGATCATGTCGGTGCCCGCCGGGCCGGACGTGCCGATGCACACGCCGATGTTCCCGGGCCTGGCGCGCGTATAGCCGTCCGCCATGTGCGACGCGCCCTCCACGTGGCGCGCCAGCACGTGGCGGATGCTGTCGCGCTTGCGCAGCGCCGCGTACAGCGGATTGATCGCCGCACCCGGCACGCCGAACGCGACGCTCACGCCTTCCCTTTCCATCACCATCACTGCTGCTTCCGCTGCGGTCATCCTGGCCATCATTCCTCCGGCAAAAGGTGGATGCAATGCGCGCGATGCATTGCACGAGAATCGATGCGTCATGCTAGGACGTTGCAACGGCCTTGATAAGCCCACAAAAAATCGGTGTATTCGATACCTGTGGTATGGAATACTGATGACATGGACAAGATCAAGGAGATGAGCGCTTTCGTCGACGCCGTCGACCAGGGCAGCCTGGCGCGCGCCGCGCTGGCGCAGCACGTGACGCCCGTCATGCTGGGCCGGCGCATCGATGCGCTGGAGCGGCGCCTGGGCGTCAAGCTGCTGCACCGGACCACGCGCCACCTGGCGCTGACGGAAGCGGGTACGCTGTTCCTCGAACATTGCCGCAAGCTGCTGGCGGATCTCGAGACCGCCGAGACCATCGTGTCCGAAGGACGCGGCGAGGCCAGCGGCCACCTGATCGTGTCGGCCCCGGCCGCGTTCGGCCGGCTGCACGTGGCGCCGCACGCGCCGCCGTTCCTGGCCGCGCATCCGAAGGTGCGGATCTCGTTCAACCTCACCGACCAGGTGGTCGACCTGGTGCGCGAAGGCTACGAGCTGGGCATCCGCATCGGCGGCGTGCTCGACCCCAGCTTCGTCGCCGTGCGGCTGGCCTCGAACCGGCGCGTGGTATGCGGCACGCCGGCCTATTTCGAGCGCTGCGGCATCCCGCGCACGCTGGACGACCTGGCGCGTCACAACTGCCTCGCCTTCAACCTGCAGGGCGGGCAGCAGCGCGGCTGGTACTTCCAGAAGGACGGCAAGCCGGTCACCGTCAAGGTGGACGGCCAGCTCGACTGCAACGACGGGGAATTGCTGCACCGCTGGGCCAGCGAGGGACTGGGGCTGGCCTGGCGCTCGACCTGGGAGATCCAGGCGCAGCTGGAGGCCGGGGAACTGATCACGGTGCTGGACGACTACGCCCTGCCCGACTACGACATCATGGCCGTCTACATGCAGCAGCGCCACCTGCCGGCGCGCGTGCGCGCGTTCATCGACGCGCTGAAGGTGGCCTACGCGCAGCCGGGGTACTGGACCCGCGGCGCGCGCTGACGGCGGTCCGGATACGTGGTCAGATCGCGCGCTGCTCGCGCAGCGCGGCGATCTGGGCGGCGCTGTAGCCCAGCTGCTCCAGCACTTCGTCGGTGTGCTCGCCCAGCAGCGGCGAGCGGCGCACCTCGGTGGGGCTGTCCGACAACTTGATGGGGTTGCCCACCGTGAGGTAGCTGCCGCGCTCGGGATGCTCGACCTCGACGATGGTGCCGGTGGCGCGCAGCGACGGTTCCTCGGCGATCTCCTTCATCGACAGGATCGGACCGCACGGGATGTCGTACTTGTTGAGGATGTCCATCACCTCGAACTTGGTGAGCGTCTTGGTCCACTCCTCGATGGTGGCGAAGATCTCCATCAGGCGCGGCAGGCGCGCGCGCGGGGTGGCGAAATCGGGGTGCGTGATCCATTCCTCGCGCCCGACGACGCGGCAGATCGCCGGCCACACGGCGGCCTGGGTGATGAAGTAGATATACGCGTTGGGGTCGTCCTCCCAGCCCTTGCACTTCAGGATCCAGCCCGGCTGGCCGCCGCCGGACGCATTGCCGGCGCGCGGCACCGCACTGCCGAACTCGCCGAACGCGTACTGCGGGTATTCTTCCATCACGCCGGTGCGCTCGAGGCGCTGCTGGTCGCGCAATTTGACGCGGCACAGGTTCAGCACCGCGTCCTGCATCGCCGTCAGCACGCGCTGGCCGCGTCCGGTGGCGTTGCGCTGGTACAGGGCGGTGACGATGCCCAGGGCCAGGTGCAGGCCGCTGCCGCTGTCGCCGATCTGGGCGCCGGTGACGACCGGCGGGCCGTCGTCGAAGCCGGTGGTGGACGCCGAGCCGCCGGTGCACTGCGCCACGTTCTCGTACACCTTGCAGTGCTCGTACGGACCGGGGCCGAAGCCCTTCACGGACGCGACGATCATGCGCGGATTCAGTTCCTGGATGCGCTCCCAGGAAAAGCCCATCCGGTCCAGCGCGCCGGGGGCGAAGTTCTCGACCAGCACGTCGCAGTCGCGGATCAGGGTTTCCAGCACTTCCTTGCCGGCCGGGTGCTTGGCGTCGAGCG